>CAYVAO010000404.1:0-2457 GCA_964448895.1 uncultured Christensenella sp. | reverse complement strand
GGTTTAAGCGGCATGGACGGGCATTTGATCGAGGCGAAGATGCTGGACGAAAAACTCGGTTATGTCGGCGAGATCGTCGCCATCCACCCCGAACCCATCAAAGACCTGCTCGAAAAAGGGTATATCCCCGTCGTCTCCACGATCGGCTGCGACAAAGCGGGCAACACCTACAACATCAACGCGGACACCGCGGCGGCCTACATCGCGGGCGCGCTCCAAGCCGAGAGCCTCATCAACATGACGGACACCAAGGGCGTGCTGCAGGACGCAACCAACCCCGACAGTCTGATCGTGCGGTTGTCGCTTTCGGACATTCCGAAGCTTCAGGAGAGCGGCGTTGTCACCGGCGGCATGATTCCAAAGCTCGAATGTTGCGCACACGCGGTGGAAAAAGGCGCGAACCGCGCGTTTATCATCGACGGACGCGTACCGCACGCAATATTGATCGAAATGCTCACGGACGAAGGCATCGGCACCATGGTGACCGCCTGATCACCGCGATTGAATCAACAAAACAAGCAATAGATTGTAACAGCCTAAGGAGGAATGAAACATGACAAATCAAGACGTAATGCAGTTGACGGACGAATATATCCTCGGCAGTTACAAGCGATTTCCCGTCGCGCTCGAAAGCGGCGACAACGCCACATTTAAGGATTTTGACGGTAAATCGTATATCGACTTCGCCAGTGGAATCGGCGTTTGCTCCCTCGGCTGCGGCAACGAAAGCTGGCTTGCCGCCATCAGCGCGCAGGCCAAGAAGCTCCCGCATACTTCCAACCTTTTTTACACCGGGCCCGCCGCAACCGCGGCAAAAACGCTGGTGGAGCGCACGGGACTCAAAGGCGTGTTTTTCAGCAACTCCGGCGCGGAGGCGAACGAGGGCGCGATCAAGCTCGCGCGCAAATACTCCTTCGATAAATACGGCGCAGGACGGCACAACATCATCACCCTCAACCACTCCTTCCACGGGCGCACGATTACAACCCTCGCCGCCACGGGACAGGATGTGTTTCATCAGTACTTCTTTCCGTTTACCGAAGGCTTTCTCTACGCGGAGCCAAACGATGTAGCAAGCATCAAATCCGCCTGCATGAGCGGCACCGTCTGCGCGGTCATGATGGAGCTGATTCAAGGCGAAGGCGGCGTGCTGCCGCTGGACAAAGCGTTTGTGCAGGAGGTTGCGGAATTCTGCAAATCGCGCGATATCCTGCTGCTCATCGACGAGGTGCAGACAGGCGTCGGCAGAACGGGCTCGCTCTTCTGCTTCCAGCAGTACGGCATTGAGCCGGACGTGGTCACGTTTGCCAAGGGCATCGCGGCGGGTCTTCCGTTCGGCGGCGTGCTGGCGGGCGCAAACTGCGCCGAAGTGCTCAGCGCGGGCACGCACGCAACCACATTCGGCGGCAACCCGATCTGCGCGGCGGGAGCCGTCGCGGTACTCGAGGCTCTCACACCGGATTTTCTCGGCGAAGTGAAGCAAAAGGGCGCGTACATCCGCGAGACGATCGCGGGCTGGAACCTGCCCGTCGTCACAAGCGTACGCGGTCTGGGGCTGATGATCGGCATCGGCGTGAGCTGCTCCCACCGGGAAACGGTCGGCAAACTCGTGGAAAGCGGACTCCTCGCGCTAACGGCGGGCGCGGACACCATCCGCCTCATGCCGCCGCTCACGATTACGAAAGACGAGATCGACGAGGGGCTTTCGATCCTCAAGACGATTCTCAGCGCATATTAATACCATTTTATAGGAGGCGAAGCACATGAACCTGAAGGGCAAGAACTTTTTAAAACTTTTAGACTTCACGCCGGACGAAATCGCGGGCTTACTCGCGCTCTCCGCCGAACTCAAGGCAAAGAAGAAAGCGGGCATTCCGCACGACACGCTGCACGGTAAAAACGTGGCGTTGATTTTTGAGAAAGCCAGCACGCGTACCCGTTGCGCTTTTGAGGTCGCAGCCTTCGACCTCGGCATGCACACGACCTATCTCGATCCTTCCGGCTCGCAGATCGGTAAAAAAGAGAGCATTTCGGACACCGCCCAGGTGCTTGGACGTATGTATGACGGCATCGAGTACCGCGGCTACGGTCAGAGCATCGTGGAAGAGCTCGCGAAATACGCCGGCGTGCCCGTTTGGAACGGCCTCACCACCGAGTTTCACCCAACGCAGATTTTAGCCGATTTGCTCACGATTCAGGAGAAATTCGGCAAGCTCAAGGGCATCAAGATGGCGTATTGCGGTGACGCGCGGTTCAACATGGGTAATTCGCTCATGGTCGGCCGCGCGAAGATGGGCCTCGACTTTGTCGCCTGCGCGCCGAAAGCGTACTGGCCGACCGAGGAACTGACCAATACCTGCAAGGAGCTTGCCAAGCAGAGCGGCGGCAGCATCACGCAGACCGAGGATATTCTCGAAGGCGTGAAAGACGCGGACGTGATCTATACCGACGTTTGGG
>CAYVAO010000403.1:0-2479 GCA_964448895.1 uncultured Christensenella sp. | reverse complement strand
TCAAACTCGTCCTGTAACGTTTTCCATTGCTGCAAGATCTCAATCAAGCGAGCCTGATCTTCTTGTGAGAAGGAACGATAGCTGGGATCATACGACATAATCGCTCCGCTTGGGCCGCTATACTGAATGGTGCCGTCGCTCACGTAGTAAACGCTGCCACCGGAGACAAACGTTCCGTCGTCGTTGGTAGACGGCATCTTGGCGAGAATATCCGCGCCATAGTATGTTCCGTCTTCTTTGTGAACGCGTCCGCTCCAGTTTGTATAAACGCAGAAGTCGTTCGGGTTCGTGGTCGGCGTGCTCCTGAGCATAATGCCGGCGAGTTCATTCATCAGCGGCTGAAGTTCTTTATTGACCGATGTCTCGTAGTCTCCATACGAGCGATTAAAGTAGAACGACATCGACTGTCGCGTTCCGTCCGACATCGGCACGTTGTAAAACATCATGGAGAGATTGAAGTAATCCATGTCGTCCTTCAGCGTCGCGGACTTTTCCAGCATCTGCTTCATCAGATCGAGGTTTTCGCCTTTGCTGTGATTGTTTTGATACGTCATCCACGCGGAAGCCGTTTTCGGCATTGAGACGCGAATGTTGTAATAATCCCAGTAACGAGTCATCCCTACGTATCCTGCGAGCGACAACGAACCGTAGATCTGTTCGTCATTTATGTTATAGTTTGCCGTCGGATCGTAATAACGGTAGGAATCGTTCGCGGCATAGTCCGTATTCGGCAGTTCTTGATAAAACGCATTCAGAATCTGCTTGTTGTCCAGATAACCGCCGCCGTAAGGATCATCACCTTGTAGATAACACACGGAATCCATCGGTGGCAGCGAACGAATCGACTGGTTAAATTCCTCATTCTCCATACAGTAGGTTAGTAACGTATTTTGATTGAGGAATGTCAGCATGCGGCTAAAACTCCTGCCGTTTTTCAGCACAAACTTGACCGGCTGCGTGACGCGAATCCATCCGGACTGATCGTCATAGTTGTAGTTCAAGAAACCGGATCGACGAATCGTTGTAACATTATCGCGCAGCGTCTCAACCGCATAATTCTTCACGTCGCTCTCGGTAAACATCACCTTGGATACCATGTATTGCTGATAGGTAATCGATTCCGATCCGCGGCTCACGCCCTCAAACTGCACATAGGCGACGTCCTGCGAATTTGGAACATAATACTGCATGCTGGTCGCAAGGCCCAGTGTACCGAAATAACCCGCCACACCGATTGCCAGCGGAACGAGCATCCAGGGCAGCGAAATGAGAACTTTCTTCGCGGCACGCAGAACAACGATCTGATAGATGATGTAGATGCCGGCAGCAACCGCAATAATGATGGGAATGCTCACATTGCGCTGGGTAATAATGCCGGAGGAATACAACATCACGACCGGAACGACGGCAGCACATGCAAATATCGTTTGAACCGTTGCGTTCTTTGCGCCATGCTCGGCAAGCTCGGACGCCCTGCGCGCAAAGAGTACGCGCGCCAGAATCAGCTCAATTACAACCAAAATGGCTGAGTAGATCATGTTGCCCGGTAAGTAAAGCGTATCTCGCAACATCGGTCGCAGAAGCTGCGCGATCTGACCGGTTGCGATATTGGTAACCGGAGTCAGATACCAGGGCAAATCAAGCCAGTTGATGAGCTGCGTGTTCGCGACAATGCCGCGCGCAATGGAAAACTGAACAAATCGCGCTAAGCCGAACACCAGCACCGTAAGCCCGAGTCCTGTCAACGCCGTACCGGTCAGTGTCATGGCTATTGCGCAAGCCGCAAACACCAGCATAGCGGCGATTGTAAAGAACGGAACCGCAACCAACGCATAGAGCTGTACAAACGGCGTTTTGGTCAGCGTAAAGATGATGACCGTAAACAATACGCTGCTCAGCACGATCGCGGCGATCCAGGTCAGCGCGGCAAGCGAAATCGCCCAAAAGAGCTTTTTACGCGAAACGGGCAGACTATGGTAAAAGTCGCTATCCGAGCGCTTGTTGAGAAACGAAAATCCTTCAAGCGCAAACACAACACCGCTGACGTAGATGAAAACGACCAACGGTAAAAACATTTTTGTTATGCTCGGCACATTGTATTGGTATGGCTGTGTGCAGAACTGGATGGATATAAACGCGCTTGCAACAAGCGTCAATGCCAGCAGAATATATCCCACGCGCGAGAGCCTGCGGATCGACTCTAAATACGGTTTCATGCGTGTTCGCCTCCTTTCGCGGCAGGCGCTTCAAACGAGTATCCCAGCGCCTCCATCTCATAGAGAAATACTTCTTCCAGCGTCAGCGGAAGAATTTCTAACAGTAGCGGATTCAGCGAGCCGATATGTGCTTTTGCCTTCGCGCTGTCTCCGCGGATGATCATGTTTGCGACGCTGCCCTGCTTGACAAAGGACAGGATATCCATGTCGGTAAAGCGCGTTTGATCATACTCTTCCGAAAAGGCGACCTGCACCTTAAAGAG
>CAYVAO010000402.1:890-2484 GCA_964448895.1 uncultured Christensenella sp. | reverse complement strand
ACAAGAACTGATTGCAGTATAGCATTGTTGCGGTTGAGGGACAAGGAGGATTACGGGTTGACTACTTGCATCGCGGATAAAACCAAAGATTTTACGTTCTCATAACCGAACGCTGATATTCGACTGATACATTCGTGGCATTACCACTCGATCGAAGTACTTTGATTGATACAAATACCGTCCGCGCGCTCATATTATGAGAATAACGCATGGGATTCTTTGGTATATAAATCTCGCGTGACAACCGGAGAACCTTCCGAATCCGTCTTGTGCGTTTCCACCAAAATATACTCCGTCGCGGCCTCTGGCTTAAGCGTTTCCGGCATCTCTCCGGGCTGATACTCCACCCGCTTCACGACCTCGTTGTTTTGATCCATCTGTATGACGGTGATCTTATCCGGCGAGTATAGGAAAGCAATCGATAGTGCTATGGAGTTCCCTTTGGTTTCACTCACGCCGTTATTCGTCGTTGTTGTCGTGTCGCTGATTGTTTGTGTCACGAAGGTTCCTTCGCTGGTCGTACAGCCTTGCATAAACGAATCGCCGCTTTCCACATAGACGCTACCATCCTGTGTTTCATACACGGGGTTTAAAAAGATCTCCTTGTTCGTAAACGACATCGATAAATTGAGCGTTCCGGTCAACTCAACCCTCTCGCCTGCATCGGTCACAAAAATACTCGTATGGACATCGGAGATCGCGCTATCGTAGTTGGAGGCAAGGAAAACCGACATATCGACCGAGTCCGGATGATTGGCGGAGAAAAAGGCAAAGCCTTTCAGATTGGGAAACTGGTATTGGTAATACGTCGTTTTGCTATCAGGACCGTGGAGATCGGTGATGGTTTGTAGTGTGGCATAATATCGCCCGTCATACCGATCGCTGTTTTCGGTAAAATTGACTTCACCGCTATTTATTCCGATGAATTGATCCGATAGATACGCTTCCGCATCGAACAAATCGAGATACTCTGTTGTGATGAATACCCCAATGATATGAGCGGTTGCAGAATCTTCACTTGCGTCTTTTTGCGCAAGCTGACAACCGCAGAGCGAGAGCGTAAATAACACCGCGAGCAACGCGGATAACCTTTTCTTAATCTTCATCGTCATCCTCCAAATTTCCATCAAATTGAAACAGATCGCCGATATCGCAGCCGAGATAGTAGCAAATCTTATTGACCGTTGAGAAGCGGACGCCTTTCGCCTTTCCGCTGCGCAGGATGGAAAGGTTCGCCTCCGTGATACCAACTTTTGAACACAGTTCCTTGGAGGTCATGCCTTTTTCTTTCAGCCGCTCTTCTAGATGAGTGATGATCGCCATGCTATCTCCTTAAATAATGCTGTCGTTGTCTTCTTTCAGCAGCTTGTTTTCCGCAATTAATCGGGAGAAAATCAACGCCGCCAGCACAAACGCGACGGAGAACAGCGGCACCTGCATTGCCGTATTTATACGGAACAGTTGCTTGGCCGCGATCAACTGCAACAAATTAAAGGCCGCAATCGTAAGCACGGTTATGCTCAGCGTTTTTCCGCAAAGGCGGGACAACCGGGAGGCCGCCTCCGCCGCGGACGCGGTGATCCTGGCGGTGAAG
>CAYVAO010000402.1:0-880 GCA_964448895.1 uncultured Christensenella sp. | reverse complement strand
CTGATTCCGGCAAACACGACCAGAATGTCAATTCCATAGGCAAGAACGTCCACATCGTATTGCAAAGCGGCAAACGCGTAGCTTGCGCCAAGCAGCGATTCATTTCCGGCGTTGCCCGCCTGCAATGCTGCGATGGTTTCCATTAGACTTTTTACACCCGCACCGAAGATCAGATAGATAAATATAACGTTTAAAAGCCCTAGCAATATAGCCAAATAGCGCTGTAATCGATCCACTTCACTGGTGCGAAATAATCTTAGAATACGCAAAATGAAGTAGGCGATCAAAATGGAATAAACCGTACCGCCGAGTACCGCTTTTCCCGCCGGAATGCCATGAAATAGTCCTGCCATGTTACCTGGATTGATCATCCAATAGATTATAAAAAAGAGCGTAATTGACAGAACCAGCAATAAGCCATCTTCCGAAACCGGCGTTCTTCTGCGCTTGATGAGGAGCAATCCACCGATTGGGAGCAGGCAAACTGCGATATAGAGTATGAGTGCAAACACATTCCCTACCGCGCCGGATAACGACAATGCTCTTAATCCCATCCCAATTTGCTCAAACGGGAACGCCATCGCCGTAACAAATGCATCTCCCACGGGGGTTTTGAGCACCGTGAGCAAAACGCAGAGTACGGCTTCTACCGCGAGCGCGATCTTGAATAATTTATCTTTCGCCATATTACCTCCGAATTATTGTTATACAATAATATACTGGTAATACTACACGCATTATTATCGTTTTGCAATAATTATTTCTTGATGATAGCGGAAGGCGGCTGACTCAACACAAAGGGAGCCGTTCGCTCTCGCGAATAGCACCTTTTGTTTCTATTTGCTGATTGCTCTGCCGTCGATCGAACGGCTACTCCAAA
>CAYVAO010000401.1:0-2485 GCA_964448895.1 uncultured Christensenella sp. | reverse complement strand
CGCGGTTGCTGTTCATCAGGCAGAGTTCGCTATCGAACGAACTGGCGTCGCTATAGCCGCCGCCTGCCGGCGGGTTGACGCTAAGACTTCTGCGAACCTTCAATGGAACGCCCTGCGTAGTCACGATGTACTTGATCGATTATGTGAGTCCGTTGGCACTCATGTACGATTTAATCGCGGTCAAAATCGTCGTGAATTCAGAGCCGGTAATCTCTTCCGTGGTCGGCATTGCAACGCTGCAAACGTTGACGTTCGGTATCGAACGTGCGCTCTTGAAGTAGTTGGCTACATCAATTGAAAGCTGGCTGTTGCTGTTCACAACCACGAGCACGTCATTGTAGGTCTGCGCGGGTGTAATTGTTGCAACAAGTGCGAGCAGCGCGATGGTCGTAATGAAGGTTCTCATGACAAACGTCCTTTTCTCTATTAGCTGGTTCTCGTTCATTCTTCAGTTTACTTGAACTTCACATTCACACTTCTCCTTGTTTCAATGGGTGTGCCAATTTTGCATTTGGCGAAAACGAGCCAAAAACGGCAAATACAATTTTGTCGTTGAAATTATTTCGTGTTGTAAATGCAGAGTTGCAGTAATTTCCGATGCAAAGGCTTCGTCATCGGGTGTAGCTGAACGAGACTCCCTCTAGCTCGTGTGATATTTGCAAATTCGTGGGGATTTCCACGGTTTGCAGATGGTGAATGGAATGCATTCCCCATACAAGGGATGAGAATTTACCGCAATTACGACGTTCCGTTGTGTAAATTAATTTTGGACAGTGGAGCGAGGAGGATGGATTGGCAACTATTGCATCAACGTGAGAACAGCCGGTGAACTCTGTATTTCATGCCGAAGACAGGGAACCGGGAGTAACGCGCAAGATCTTATCGTGAGGGGAGGAATGTGGGGAACAAAAAAAAGCGCAGGCTTTCGCCTGCGCCAGAGGAATAGCTACGTCGAAAGGTTAATCCATTTCAATATCGTACTGAGCAGTAAGCCTGGTAATATCGCGCTGATACTTGGTTGTTTTTGCCTTTTTCACTTCGGCAAGCATCGTTTTTGCGGATTCCTTGTCGCCCATCTGCAAATATGCTTCAGCGGCGCTCAGATACCGGTCGGCAGACATGAAATCGTTCTCGTACGTCTTCGCAGATTTTTCGAAATATTCTGCCGCTTGCTTATAATCGCCTTTGTTGTAATAGGCGGTTGCGATTCCAGCTTCCACGGCTGCCTTCAGCAGGTCGGTATCGGGCGACATTGATTCGAATGTCGAGATTGCGTTCGTATAATCGTCGGTGTAGAGATACGCATTGCCCAGGTAAAGACTCGCGAGTTCGCCGTTGGGAGTGCCGCTGTACTTCGAGGCAATTTCCTTCAGTCCGGGGATACCGCGGCTGGGGTCGCCGGCAATTGCCAACTTGTACTGCCCCTGCTGATAGAGAGCCTGCACTTTAGTAAGCTCGCGGCTTGCATCGATGTTATCCTGCTCCTTGCCGGCATTATAAAAATAGATTGCGACGATAAGGATAACGACACCGGCTGCAACGCCGCCGATTATCTTTGCGTTGTCAGTAAAGAACGCCTGAATACTCTGCCAGGAAAACGGCGAGGCGTTTTCGTTCCCCGCTTCTTTTTTTACGATTTTCTTTTTCGCTGTTAACACGTATCTACTCCGTGAATGAAATGCGTAAATCCTTGTTCTGCGCGCCCGGAGGGACTCGAACCCGCAACCTTTGGCTCCGGAGGCCAACGCTCTATCCATTGAGCTACGGGCGCAGAAATGTGCCGTCGTTCTTCGGATTTCCGGAGAACGGATATTCGAAAGACAACACAACTTCGCAATATACGGGTTTTCTCGGAGAATTCAAGGGTCGAATTCGGTTCCTCTCCACTGGAAAGGCTGTAGCATCCTGTCCAAAAAAAGCGAAAAACGAGTACTTCCCGGTTTCGTTAGACAAATTGCTGCGACTTTGAAATCGATTCCGCTCCATCTGTCGTAAACTTGCGTACGTCCAATCTCCAAACGGGAGTATCCACTGGAGCGTTGGAAATTCAGATAACCTTATTTATTGGAGTTTCAATGGGAACTTATCGAATTCCAGCAGCGTCACTCGTTTCAGGGTGGAGTCTAACGCCGGCGCAGCAGCTACAGAATGCTACGCTCATTCAAAACGCGTTGGATCATGCCATCGTCCCGCCCCCTGCAGATGAGTACAATGCTGTCGTTATTCCGATCGGTATTTGGGATATTGGAACCAATACCATCACCGTTCCTGACGGAATGAGTCTGTATGGCGAGGGACCGGATGAGGACTTCATCAAGCGGATTTTATATCCCCCGTTTGTAGCGCGCGGAACCATTCTTGTCTATTCGGGCACAATGAATGCAATCTACATCCATTGGGTGAAGAATTCCGAGCTTGGCAGCATGTCTATCTGGGCGCCGAACATACCCGCAGCTTCCGAGGCATCGTTGGATTCGCAGAACCT
>CAYVAO010000400.1:0-2516 GCA_964448895.1 uncultured Christensenella sp. | reverse complement strand
TACGTGGTCAACGATTTCAAACATACCTCGCGCGAATGGACGGATTTGATAATTCTATATCAAGTATGTCGTCAAATACGTGGATTAGCTTAACGGAGCGAGAAAAGGGATTTTAACAAATGTTGATAATAGAGCATGATTGTGCTAGATTTAGGTAGAAAATGCAAAGCGGGGTAGCTATGGATCGCAAGAAAACGTTGAAATACTTGTTGCTGCTTGTCACAACAGGCTTTTTTTGCGTTTTACTCGCCGTTGTTCTCTACCTGGTTCATCCCGATTACGAGTTTACCGAAAAGAAAGTTACGTTATATCAGGATGCCGGGGCTGGCGTGATGAGCACCTTCCTGCAAAACACGGGCGCAGTTGTCGCTTCGCCGGATTTCAGTTGGGACAGCGGGTTTTCCTGAAAGGCGTTTGACCTAACGTTAAGTGCTCCGGAGAATTGTAAAATCTACTACACCATCGACTCCTCCGTGCCAACCGATCAATCTAATCTGTACAACGGACCGATTGCAATCAAAGACATCTCTCCAAATGAGAACACGACGCACGTGCTCGCCGGAGTGACGGATGAGCAACCCGTGGACAAAGCGAATGTCATTCGCGCGGTCGTTTACGATCAAGCGGGAAACCACAGCGAAATCGTCACGAAGGAATATTTTGTTGCGCATCGTCCGATAGAGTACAATGCACAGCTTCCCACCGTTTCTCTGGTGAGCGATCCGATCAATCTGTTTGACGAAACGCGGGGAATCTATAAAAATTACGAGATGGAAAAATGGGAAAGGGAAGCACTCTTTACCTATTACGACGCCGATGGCAACTATGTGTTCGAGCAAAACCTCGGAGTTCGGCTGAGGGGAACGTCGACAAGAGACGGAATACAAAAGGATTTTTCGTTGATTGCGCGAAGTGAATATGACGGCAACGATACGATTCAGTATTCGTTGTTCTCCATACCGACCGATTCATTGATCTTGCGCCACAGAGATATCACACAGAAAGAAGGATTTTTATCTTCGCTCGTATCCGATCGTGATCTGACCACGCAGGAATACCAGATGGTCAATCTGTATCTCAACGGCGAGTTTTGGGGCGTATACTCCCTTTTAACCCGTGTTGACGAATATTTTCTAAGCAACCGATACGGAGTCGATGAAAGCAATATCGCATTCGTAAAGATCAATCATTTTGCCGAGGGCAGCGACGAAGCGATGCAATACTATCAGCAACTGATGACGTTTATCTCTTCGAATGACTTGAGTGTCGATGCGAATTATCAAAAAGTCTGCAATATGATCGATATCCAGAGCCTGATCGATTGGTATGTCGTAAACAGCTATTGGAACAATATCGATGCGAATATTTTTACGATCAACTCCATGATGTGGCGCTCGATCAACACGGGAAGCAACCCCTACGAGGACGGAAAGTGGCGGTTCGGCATCTATGATCTGGATCACGCGACGTCGTCCAGCTCGTTTTTCCTGATCGACAGTATCCAATCGAGAAATATCAAGTATGCGTATCAATTTGACTACTTCATCGAGCCATTCCCGTTTGGAGCCGTATCGCCCGTGGAAGACCCGCTGATGTATGCCTTTATGGCGAATGCTGATTTTCGTAAGCAGTTTTATGATACCTATCGGGAGATTGCGACAAATAACTTCGACCCGGACAGGGTACAGCAGCGTTTGGATGCGCTGGTGTATCAGGAGGGAAACGAGGTGTTGTCCGCGTTTTTTGTGAATCGTCCGGATTATATTTTTAATTTTCTTGATGATTATATGATCCATTATGCCGAGAATTATCAAAAGACAACTGCGGCAAATGAAGAGGCGAAAGCAAGCCAAGAGGAAAGTCCTTTCAGCAGTTTGACGGTAGGTCTCACTCTTCCGGCATTCGCTGTTCTCGCGATCGTGCTTGTCGTCGCATACGTCCGCCAAAACGGCGGCTTTCGACGCAGGAAGAGAGGTTGAACATGAAGACACCAGCGAATTACCGGCATGAGTATAAATATGTCTGCACGGCGGTGCAGGCGGAAATTATCAAATGCCGGATCAAAGGCTTGATGAAGCTGGACGATCATACCTCCGCAGACGGGTCCTATAACATTCGAAGCCTCTATTTTGATGATGTATTTCATACCGCTTACTTCGCCAATGAAAACGGTACGGAGCCGCGCGATAAATTTAGAATTCGCATCTATAACTGCGACACGACGAATATCTTTCTTGAGAAAAAGCAAAAGTGCCGCGGTATGACGATCAAGGATTCCTGCCTGCTTTCCATTGCGCAGGCGGAAACCCTGATCTCGGGAGAGGATGTCGTGCTGGATCGCGACTCTCCGCAACTGCTGCGCGAGTTTGAGGCGCGTAGTCAACTACAAAAGCTGCATCCCGCGGTGATCGTCGACTATGACCGAATCCCGTTTGTCTATCCATTGGGCAATGTGCGGGGCACGTTTGACAGAAATATCGCCTCCTCTAATCAAATCAGCCGCTTTTTTGAGAAAG
>CAYVAO010000399.1:0-2517 GCA_964448895.1 uncultured Christensenella sp. | reverse complement strand
CGGAGAGCTCCGCGGCGTTGTCGGCCACGCCGATGGCCCCATGCGCCACCATATGATCCCAGTATTTCGTCTCCCATTCCAGTTGCGCCTCGATGGCCGGGCGGGAAGCCTCGGGATTTTGCGGATCGATAAAGCCAAAGAACAGGCGGCTGATCTCGTCGTCTGAAAGCTTTACAAACGGCACCGCGCCGATGGCGTGCGCGCGTTTCTGCAACGCCTTGATGAGGGGCTTTGCGGGGACTGCGCCGTTGATTTCGAAAAGGTCGCCCTTCTTGAGCTTGAGGGAATAGTTTAATAATAGATCGGCTAAGCGATCCAGCCGTTCGTCACGCATACTGGTTCCTCCTTATGCACTATACGCTATATTCTATAGTAAAGATTGGCGAACTTCAACACCCCATACGTGCATAAAAAGAGCGAAGGGAAATCCCCTCGCCCGGCGTGACTTGATAAAATCGTTTGAAATGCGTGTTAGGCTGCCTGCTGTTTCGCGTGGTGAACGCCGAGAAATCGGTCGATCCTGCCGCGATATGCCTGTAGGGCAAGTTGCATGGCGCTGTTTGGTTCAAGAGCCTCGAATACTTGCTTTAAGTTGCGGAGAAAGTCCTCTTGCGTGTTCCAGCGCTCGTTTTCATCGTGAAAATACGGCAGCACGCCGTGTGCATGAAACGCCACGCTCAAGCATTCGGCAAACGGAGCAAATGCTTGATCGAACGCGAGCTCGGTCTTTGCGATCTTTGAAGCGAGCTTGCCGCGCTTTTCAATTGTCGTGCCTTTGAGCGGGGAAATCCGCTCGCAGCGTGCGAGCTTGCCCGCGCAGTCGTCCAGCCGTGCCAGCGCGCGCTCCAACGCCGGATGCAGTTGTTCCGGTATGTTGAATGTGCCGTCGCTGTTTTGTATTTGACCCATTGCGCGTAAAAACGATTCGGATTCAGCGGAAAACGCGTTTAAAAGAGACACGCGCTCCTTTGCGTGGTCGCGAAGCGCATGATGATAGTTCACAAGAGAGATGATAAACGTCAGCAGCAAGCCGGAGAGAAAACCGATGATTACGGAACGGTCGAAGAAGAACCAGCTCTCGATATACATCTTCTTCAGGGCAAAGAGAAGCAAATACACGATGATGCAAATGATCGTAATAAACGAAAGAATGACGATACCGCGAAACAGCCTCTTCATCAAAACGCCCTCCTGAACATGCTAACTGAATCGTATCATTTGACTCAAAGATTGGCAATCCTGACAGGGGATTTTCACAAAAAAGAGAGAGGATGTTGTCCTCCCTCCGTGAAGAATTCGTGATATTTACTTAATTCCTTCTCGACCGGTTTGCCATCGCGAGCAGACGCAAAAAGCTGATGAGGGACGCGACCGCCGCCCAGACATACGTCATTGCGGCTGCGTTTAATACCTTCTTCGCGCCGTCGCTTTCGTCATAGGTGATGTAGTTGCCCTCTTCAAGCATCCTTAGCGCGCGGGCGGAGGCGTTGAACTCCACCGGCAGCGTAACCACCTGAAACACCAGCATCGCGCCGAAGAGCACTACTCCGATCATCGCGAGGTTATAGCTGCCCATCATAAGGCCGAGGATCACAATCCAGGGCGCGGCATAAGAGCCGATGTTGGCGACGGGCAAGATCGCGTTACGGAGGCGAATCGGCCCGTATCCTTCCTGATACTGCATCACGTGGCCGATCTCGTGCGCCGCGACCGCGATGGCCGCGATGCTGCTCTGCCCGTAGACCTGCGTGCTTAAGCCGACGATTCCGCTTCTGGGATCATAGTGGTCGGTCAACGTGCCTTGTACGGGTTGAATCTGATCGGAGCTGCCCGCGCGGTTTCAGAGCTGCTGCGCGATTTCATCCGCGCGCAAACCCGAAGAGACATATGTTTGCGAAAACTGATTAAACGTGCGCTGCACCTTGCTCTGGGCATATAAACTGATGCCCATCACCGCGAGTAAAAGGATGATATAGATGCCGTCGCCCGATCCGTAGCTAAAATACATAGGATTTCCCCTCCTGAGATACTACCGCAAGTATAACATATTCCGTTTCGGCGGGAAGCGGATTTCAATATCGTTTGCAATTCGACCAAATTTTCATCAAAATGGCGCGCAAAATGAGCAAATAGAGAGCTGATTTCTTGCAAAAATGAGAAGAAACAGGCTTTTTTTCGTGGTAAAATGTGGTATACTATCCCTTAACCCTAATCCCAAATTATTGAAGAGAGGTAACTTTTTATGGCGCTCAAACTATCCCAAATTCAGAAGTCGCCGGAATCATTCGTCGGCGCAATCGAAGTGTGCGGCTGGGTACGCACCGTTCGCGAGGGAAAGACCCTCGGCTTTGTCGAACTCACCGATGGAACCTGCTTTACACCCGTTCAGATCGTTTTTGAGCGCGACGATCGAAATTTGGGTAACGGGCTTTCCACGGGCTGCGCAATCGCGGTCTCGGGCGAACTGGTCATGACGCCGGACGCACCGCAACCGTTTGAAATTCACGCAAGCGAGAT
>CAYVAO010000398.1:0-2523 GCA_964448895.1 uncultured Christensenella sp. | reverse complement strand
AATATTAGCTTGATCGTTTAGATCTAGATCTTGTCCTTTACGGTACCGATGATCATCACGATCGGATAAAACGGAATGCAGTTGAATAGATCGACAAAACGCATGATCGCCGTATCCACCCAGCCTCCGAAATAGCCGGAGATACCGCCGAGCACGATGCCGATAAATGTCTCCAGTAACCCGACGACGAAACCAACCATCAGTGAAATGCGTCCGCCGTACATGAGGCGCGTCATAACATCCATGCCGTTGCTGTCCGTGCCCAGCAAATGCGCCGCCGACGGAAAATCAAACATCGTGATCACGCGGGATTCCTTGAGCGTGCGAACGGTGTATGTCGTGTTGACACGGTCGATGCGGTAGTCTACCAGCGCACCCGTCTCATCCGTATATTGAAACTTTGTCTCTTTGTCGCGGATGTTTTCGCGAATAATCGCCTTAAACTCGGCTGTGAGGAAGATATCGTTCGCATTCGGCGAAACGAGAATATCCGAAACCGAGCAAACCGGTGTAGCCGTTCCGCTTTCCTGAAGCGAAACGGTCAGCTCGTTTGCCTCGCCGGACAAGCTGAATTTTTTATCGTCCAGCGTGAACGTCGTCTCCCCTTTTGCGCGGGCAATCTCGACCGCATAGCGGAACGCAAAGCTCTTCGTAAGGCTTTGCATCGACTCTTCATATGGATCAAACACGCTCTTGGAAGCGAGTGCGATGGATTCCACGTGATAAATCGCGCTGGTCTTGCCGCTGTTTTCAACGGTGTAGATGGTTCCATCCGCCTCAAACTGGCTTGCGCGCGCTTCAACCGCCGCCTGTGCCGCCGCGGCAAATTCATCCGAGACCGTGAATCCCGTCGCCTCCACCGCGCTGATGGAAAACTTTCCAGCCAGCGTGCGGGTGTTTGCAACCATCAACGCGTCGCCAAAGGTATAGACATTTTCGCCTTCTTGCACGAGGGAATAGGTCTTATCATCATATGTAAAGGAAGTCTGTCCCTTGGAGATAGCGAGCACCGCCTGCGCACGGGCAGCATCCGGAAAAGCCGCGCCTTCGCGAATGGTAAAGCGGTAATCCGTGCTCTGCATACAGGTTGCATATTCCTTCATGATCTCTTCGTCATGCTTGAAAACCTGACTCTGGCTATAGGGCGAAACGATGCCGCCAAGAAATGCGAACGCGAACATCACAATGAGTATGATAAGCCCCGTGATCGCGAGCTTGTTGCGCATAAAGCGCTTGAAAACCAGCATGCCCGGAGATAGTACGCGGACGCGGCGCTCGTCGTCCAGCTTCTGGGTGCCAAAGGATGCTTTGTTTTTCGTTTCCGAGTTCTTCTTTTCCATGCCGCGCCTCCTTTCAGTTCGCCCGGACGCGCGGATCAGCAACCGCGTACGAAATGTCCGCGATGATGAGACTGAACTGCGTCAAGACTTCGATAAACACAATGTAGAACATGGTAAACGGAATATCGCCCTGTGTAATCGCCTGATAGGAGATGTAGCCGATACCCGGAATCTGAAACAACGTCTCCGTGATCATAGACCCGCTGAACATACTCGGCAGCAGATAGCTCATATAGGAGATCAGCGGAATGAGCGTGTTGCGAAACGCGTGCTTATTGATGACCACTTTTTCAGAGAGACCCTTGGCGCGCGCGGTGCGAATATAGTCCGCGTTGAGTACCTCCAACATGTTGGTACGCGTGTAGCGCATCAATCCCCCGATGGAGAGTATCATCAGCGTCAGCACCGGCAGCACCATGTGTTGGCCAACGTCCAGCACCTGCTGCCAGCTTGTCATCTGCTCGTGCATTCGCCCTACGATGCCGTAGAGATCGAACCATCCGAGCTTGATGGAAAAGATATATTTCAAAATCGTCGCAAGGAAGAACGTGGGCAGTGAAATGCCCATCAGTGCGATCACCGTGACGGTGTAGTCCGTCGCACTGTATTGCTTGCGCGCGGCGAGAATGCCAAGTGGAATGCAGATCACAGCCTGCAGAATAAACGTGAAAATGTTGATGATCACAGAGTACCAGATCACGCTGTTGAATTTCTCGACAACCGGCTGGTTAAACTTCCATGAATATCCAAACTCCCCGCGAATCGCGTACCCGAACCATTTAAAAAACCCTTCGAGCACCGAACTATCGAGGCCGTACATCTTGTTGAGCTGCGTGATGAGTTCACTATAGCTCTTCGCGCCGGGCAGCGCGCTGAGCTGCCGCGCCATGCGTTCCACAAACGAGGTTGGCAGACTGCGGACGACCGCATACGCCACCATCGCACCGAAAAATATGATAAATGCTCCCAGTATCAGCCTTCGAACAATAAATTTTGTCATGGCCACCCCTCAAATAACGACAGGAACTTTGCGCCCGCCGCAGATTGGCAGCGGGCGCAAAGTTCGAATTGGATTTTTATGCAGTTTTACTGCATTGCGACTTTCTCAATCTCTTTCAGCCAGGTCCAGAAGGTGGTGATATCCGGCGTAATCGTGTCAAGGTTGACACGCGCTGCGGAGACC
>CAYVAO010000397.1:0-2526 GCA_964448895.1 uncultured Christensenella sp. | reverse complement strand
GGCAGATTGTACGCGGTCGGGTCCAAACCGTAGGCGGCTTCCGTCAGCGGCATCAACATCAACGGCATCAAGTTTGTGGTCTACAGCATGGCGGGCGCGTTCGCGGGACTCACGGGCGCCATGTACACCGCTCTTTACGCCAGCGCGCAGAGCGACATGGGCATGGGCATGGAGATGGCCGTCATCGCGGCCTGTGTCATCGGCGGCGTCAGCCTCACCGGCGGACGGGGCAGCGGCGTGGGCGTATGGCTCGGCGCGGTGACCATGGCGGTCAGCGGCAAGGCGCGTCCGCGCATCGGCGTTTCGCAATTCTGGCAGACTGCAATCAAGGGTCTGATCATTTTAACCGCGATCATCATCAACGTGCTAACACAACGGATGATGCTCAAAAATACCCTGAAAGAGAGGGAGATTTAAGCATGGCGACGCAGAATAAACGCAACATTGTCATCGAAAAAGAAAAATCGCTGAAGTCACTCTTTCTTCGCTGGGAAACGCTGCTGATTGTGCTGTTCATCGTTGTGAACATCATGAACGCGAGCATCTCGAAAAACTATCTCAACGCGGCAAACCTGTTCACCGCAATCAGCACATTCCTGGTCAAAGGCTTTATCGCGTTTCCGATGGCGTATATCCTCGTTCTGGGCGACATCGATCTGTCCGTTGGCTCCACGGTCGCGCTGAGCGCAACGCTGCTGGGCGTATCGTATAACGCGGGTCTTCCGATGGGCGTTGCGGTGGTGATCGCATTACTTTGCGGCACGCTCTGCGGACTGATCAACGGCATCATTCTCACGAAGTTCACCGAGCTTGCTTCCATGATCGTCACTCTGGGCACCATGACGCTTTACCGCGGCATCGCGGAGATGATATTAGGCTCTCAGAGCACGGGCGGACTGCAAAACGTCACCTGGTTTTACAACCTCTATTATGCAAGACTTGGTACCGTTCCGTATATCTTCATCGTCTTCTGCTTGCTCGCGGTTGTGTTCGGTTTCGTACTGCATAAGACGACATTCGGCCGATATCTCTATGCAATCGGTAGCAACCGCGTGGTTGCGCGCTACTCCGGCATCCCCGTGCAGGCGATACGCTTGATCTGCTTTACGCTCGTCGGCTTCGTCTGCGGCATATCGGCGATATATTACGCAAGCTGGATGGGTACGGTACGATTTGATATCGCGACCGGATACGAGCTGGAGGCGATCTCCATGGTGGTGCTCGGCGGCATCTCGACGGCGGGCGGCAAGGGCAATTTCCCCGGCACAGTCATTTCGATCTTCACGATCGGACTGCTTAAATACGGACTCGGATTAATCAACGTCAACTCGCAGACGATTCTGATGATCATCGGCGCAATCCTGATCATCGTCGTCACCATCCCGAACATTCGCGTGCAGAAGAGCGCAACAAAGCTTTCCAAGACTCCGGCGAAAAGTTGCTAAGAACACACAAATCCAGAGACGAACGCAACACCCGACCGACCGGCACACATGACAAAGCCCCGCGCTGTTAGCGGGGGCATAGAAACCAAAAATCGCACCGAAACACGGGGCTTGGAGTTTTGATCCTCAAAATCCTGAAAAATCAAGAAACAGAGAGCTTAAACAGATTAAAAGAAATAATAAAATACGATGTGTACACAGAATAACGGTGTCCATTAAAAACAACAAATAGAAGTTGTGTTTAGGTAAAAAGTCCATGATGTGTACACCGAATAACGGTGTTCATATAAAACAAGAAAAAGGAAGGGAATCAACAAATGAAGAAATTGATTGCTATCGTCCTCTGCCTCATGACGGTGTTTGCCCTGGTTGCATGCTCGCAACCCGCGGCAACTCCGGCGGCCGCTGCTCCCGCGGCTGGCGACGCATCGCAGACCTACGCCATCATCACGAAGTCTGCCGGCAACCCCTACAACGAGAGAGAAGCTTCCGGCTTTGAAGAAGCCATCAAGGCCGCCGGCTACACGGCGATCATCAAGCACCCCGCCGAGATCACCGCAGAAGCGCAGATCACCCTGATCAACGAACTCGTGGCGCAGGGCGTCTCCGGTATCGCCGTTGCCGCAAACGACAAGGACGCGCTGGAAACCGCGCTCAAGGCCGCTATGGCCGCGGGCATCAAGGTCGTTTCCCTTGACTCCTCCGTCAATCCCGCGAGCCGCTTGACTCACATCAACCAGGCTGGTGTACAGCAGGTTGCGCAGGCTCTGGCGGATGCTGTGTTGGATCTGACCAAGGGCGAAGGCGACTGGGCAATCCTATCCGCAACGTCCACCGCTTCCAACCAGAACGCTTGGATCGAAGCCCAGAAAGAGATCATGAAGGGCGACAAATACAGCAAGCTGAACCTCGTGGAAGTTGCTTACGGCGATGACGAGTATCAGAAGTCTGTCGACCAGACCCAGGCTCTGCTCCAGAACTACCCGAACCTGACGGTTATCTGCGCGCCGACCACCGTCGGTATCGCCGCTGCCTCCAAGGTTATCACCGATGCTGGCCTTCAGGGCAAGGTCATCGTGAC
>CAYVAO010000396.1:0-2529 GCA_964448895.1 uncultured Christensenella sp. | reverse complement strand
GCGCGGCATGATCGCGCTGCTGCTCAAAGAGATGCTGACAAAAAACAAAGCCAATATCCTCATCGAGGTGAACAGCGCAAACGCTGCCGCGCTGCACCTGTATCTCTCCTGCGGATTTGTCTCCATCGTCACCAACGATTACTATCGATTTTCGGTCACTCCGTTTTTGCAAAAATAGAAATACATGCACAAAAAAACGCTCCGAAGTGCTTTCGGAGCGTTTTGCTTTGCTCGTTGAATCATTCAACCCAATACTCGTTCCAGAAAATCCATCACGGCGAAGTTGACTTGCTCCGGCTGTTCCAGCGGCAGAATGTGCCCCGCATTGGCAATCACCTTCAGCTCCGCTTGCGCGCCTTGCGTCCTTGCCAAAGCTACCGCGCGCTCCATCTCGCTCTGTTTGACCAGCTTGCTCTTTGCGCCGCGCAGCCAAAGCGTTGGACAGTTGATGGAACGCACTTGTTCCAGCAGGTTCCATTTCAGCCGGAACGGCGCGATCGCGCTGATTTGCCAATCGTCCATATCCCGCTCGCAGCAGGAGAATTTTCCGTGGATTTCGTCCTTTAATATCGCCGTCAATCTATTAGGATTCGCGGGCTTCGTGCCTTTCGTAAAAATCGTCAGCAAGAGCTTTTCGATCTCGGCATCCGTACATTTCACATATCGGCGGCTCAGCATGCGCAGCATGCCCGGCGTATGAATATAGAGCCAGGTGAAAAGTTGAAAATCGACGTGCTCACCCAGGCCGCCGGGTTCAAACAGAACCATCGTTTCCACCTGCTCCGGGTGAAGCGATGCGTAATTGATCGCGAGCCCGCCGCCCATCGAAAGCCCGACGATGCTGAACCGTTCCAGCTGGAGCTGTTGCACCGCTCCTGCTAAAATCTCCATCAGTTTTGCGCCGTCGAGCACGCCTTCCCATGGGCGTGACCCTCCGTGGCGCGGACAGTCCAGCGCAAACACATGATATCGCTCGCTGAGCGCAGGAAAGAGCGAATCCCAAATAAAGCGGGATTCGTCGTACATGGCTCCATGCAGCATCAGTATGCTTGCGTCGTTGTTTTGCCCCGCCTCATACACGCACACAGGGCCGCCGCAAACGGATAACATCCGCTTCTGGACATTCGGCGTTGCTTCGATTCCACCGAATCGATTGGTATCCTGCTGATCAAACATCTTGATCCTCATCTCTTTCTTTCAATAACAATTCCAGCGTATCGATCCATTCCTGATACTCTTTTTGTAAGTCGTCCGGTTCCGCCAACCCGCGGGAAAGCTGCTCTTCCAAAAATCCTTGCGAGACCCAGAAGATCATCTGCTTCGCCTTTAGCGGAGAGACGTCGCAGCGGATGCCGGTGTATTGTTTCGCGCTTGCTTCGGTCACCCCGCGCCGCGCAAGCTCTTCCTGCACCAGTTCCCGCGCGAGAGGGTCTTTATCATACGCCGCGGCATAGGAAAACGAATAGACGTATGGCGAGCGGGCAAACAGCTCCATGCGCGCGCCGACTCTTCGGCGCAGAGCCGTAAAAACATCGTTCGGCTCGGTCTCGTCCGCATCCGCCTTTGCGTCCGCTTCCGCAATCGCATCCGACGCCAGACGGAACACCGAGCGATAGAGGTTCTCTTTTGATTGAAAGTACTTAAACACAACGCTCTTGGAAACGCCCGCAATTGTCGCGATATCCTGCATGGATGTTTTCTGATATCCAAATCGCGCAAAAACTTCCCAAGCTGCCAAAATCACGCGTTCTTTTCGTTCCTGATCCGGCGTGTTTGCCATTTTGCGCCTCCCTGCGTTCCATTCGTGACCGTTTCGGTCACGGTTATCGTATCACGTATTGTCCTTTCTGTAAAGCGAATCATCCCAATATATAAAATCCGAATCAAATAGCGATAAATCGCCTATCAATACGGGCGTGAATCGAAAATCCGAATCGCGTTTGAATTGTTTCGATGTTATAATATATAAATATTAGGGTTCGAATCTCACCTTTTATAGGTATGAATAGAATCTCAACGCAAAGGACATTTTATGATTCACTATTCCCATACAAACCTGATTGCAAAGGACGTATCAAAGCTCATCTCATTTTATCGGGATGTGCTTGATTGCCGCAGCATCGGTGAAACGCGCGATCTCTCCGGCGACTGGGTCGACCGTCTCACCGGCATCAAAGGCGCGCATCTCTTTGGCGAGCACCTCGCCTTGCCGGGTTATGGCGAAGGCGGGCCGACGCTGGAAATTTTCGGGTATGACACGGTGCTTTCGCACACGGCTGGCGCGATCAACGCAAGCGGATTTACCCATCTTGCGTTTGCGGTGGACGACGTTGCGGCAAAGCTGCAGGAAGTTCTTGCGCGCGGAGGCGGGCAGATTGGCGAGCTGGTGCTGAGTCGTTATGCGGACGGGCGCACGATTACGGTGGTTTACGCCACAGACCCCGAAGGCAACATACTCGAGCTGCAAAGCTGGCGCTAAACCGAGAATCAGCGCGTTACATATAGGAAAAGCCCTCTAACGCGGATATT
>CAYVAO010000395.1:0-2531 GCA_964448895.1 uncultured Christensenella sp. | reverse complement strand
TATGGTACGAAATCTGTCCCTCCGGCGCAAGGCCCAGCGGGCTTGGATCATCTTTGAGCACGGCGCGAATTTGGGAGAGGCTGCTCGTGTCGCTCTTGACGTGGTAGACCGGCAACGCGCCCGCGCGCGGGAGCAGATAGCGAATGAACGCGTTGCCCCAAAGAGGAACGGCGTAATCATGCACCAGACGAAAGCCGGGCTGATGCAAAAGCGGCTTTCCCGCCTTATTTGCGTGGCGGGGGAGCATGTTTTCAAACACATGAAATAAAAGCTGCGGTTCGTCTCCGTAAGGGTGGCGAAAGGCAACGATCAGGCGCGATTGATTCGATTGAAAATCGTGCAATTCGGAGAGAATGGAGTCCGGCGACAGGATTTCGATTTCACGAAAGGCGAGCGCGACCTTTAAATAGGCGGGGATCAGTAGCCGTCCGAGCCGGGAAAACGGCGCGGAGAGCCTGGATGGAGCCAAACGATGACGAGCGGTAGCGGTCAGGATCGGTTTGGCTACCAATCGAGGTTTTCCCATTGGAACCTCCGAAACGATATTGTTTGCAGATCAAAATGAGGTGAACGGAAACGAATCATATACTTAGCATCCATTATGCGGATGAAAGCGTGCGCTGTCAACACACGAAGCAATCGCGCGAGTGGTTTGCGTGTCGCTCGATTGTCGGCTCTGTCACCTGCGATAGATCGCGCTGAGCAGACTGCAAAAATTCTCGATCGAAGGAAAGTCGTGAAACAGAATTGCTTGGCTGTTTGGCGCGATTTGCATCAGTGATGGCACGGTCGTGATCAAGATATCGTCTTTGTGCAGGCGATCGGCAAATCCCGGTTCGATCGCGCTCGCATACGGAACGGGTGTGACCTGAACGGTTTCGTAATCGTCGCCATTGAGCGAAGAGCAAATGAAACTCGCGATAAAAGCGGCGTGCTCGATGCCGGAATCACTAACGATGAACACGCGGCAAGGCGGAGACGCCATACCAAGCGCGGGGAATAAAAAGCAGGAATGAAGGATGATATCCGGCAGCGATGCGGTTAAGTCGACCTGCATCGCGCGATTGAACGCATCCAGATGATCGGCAAACGCTTGATACAACTTTGGGTGGGAGTCTTGCAGCGATATCACGAATCCGTTGATGCGGCGAATGAACCCCGTGATATTGACGGGATAGATCAGCACATAGTGATAGAGTATTTTCATCGTCTGCACGAGCTGCGCTCGAATCTCGTCCGGGCAGGAAACATGCAGCGTTGCAAACACGCGCGTGAAATAGGCGGTTGCTTCTTCATCAAGCCGGGCATCCGCCGACGGGTCTTCCGGATGGAGAAACGGCTTCATGAGAAGCCCGTGGATCGGTTGAAGGTTTTCAATCGTGATCGATGGGAAATGCTCCTCAATATAGTGAAAGTCTTCGGCGGAGATCTCCGAACCCAACGGGTAGGAAGAGGCGGCATGAAATCCCTGACATTCTCGAATGAGAGAGACAAAGTAGAAGGCGACCATTTGCGGCAACGCCGCGGTATCTTTCAGGACGAGCTCGATCGCTTCATGATCGGAGGACTGTAGCAGCATCGACTTTACGATCTTGTAGAAGCGGGAGAAGTTGACGGGCCGGTTCACGCTGGGAATGGGCAACTCGATTTCGAGATCGGGCAACTGCATCAGAATCGGATTGAGCTCTAGAAAGAGCGTAGAGAGCAGCTTTCTCAGCTCCAACTCGTCTAGAGCCGCAAGATGATAACACAGCTCGTTTCGCTCGATCGAAATATTAGAATCACATAGATACGCGTTAATTTTCGGAATGATTCGAACAAACGTCGATTTGCTGATAAACAGTTTTCTTGTATAGAATTCAGCGTCGCGGTACGGAAAGAAAAATAGATCGCGTATCAAGCGCGGGGCAACGGCGGCTTTGAAAATTTCGATCTGAATCTCGTGCAGCACCGCCGCGTTATGGCAGCCCAACTGAACGCCGTTTTTGAGAGAAATGTCGATCTGAAGCTGACTGTCCCATTGATTCTTGAAGTAAATCAGATCGGAATGAATCGTTCGCTCACTTGCGTGAACGACTGGAGCAAGCGCACCGATGGTGATCCATCCGGACTGTTGCGTTAACACTTCGAGAAGCTTAATTCTGCGTCGATCGGTTTCATCCAGCAGTGCAAGCATGCAGTTCACCTCGATCTAAAACGATTACTTTCATTCTAACAGCGTCGCTTAAGTAAATCCACACTTAATAATTAGTTAAATCACAAAATGCACTATAATACGAAAATAATGATTTTTGGGCAAATGATACAATGTAATACATTAGTAACAACTGTACATTATAATACGTTGCGAGTCTGGGGTACGATAGACGATACAAAGGCGCTAAAAGCAAGAAGTATTGTCGAAATGAGCCTGCAAACAGGCAATATCGCTCGATTCAGCCCAATTCGAAATGAAATTTTATACAGAACACGCGGATGGGAAACCATTACAGCGTAAGATCAAATGGAGAGCAGTACTCGAGAGAAAAACT
>CAYVAO010000394.1:0-2534 GCA_964448895.1 uncultured Christensenella sp. | reverse complement strand
AATCTTTTCTTCACCATTGGCGCGGGCTTTTACGGACGCCATCAAAGCCGCGGACGCGGGCAGGGGCGTTGCGTGCTTATACGGAAACTATGCCGGCGATAACATGAATGTCAAGATGGCCATTCGAAACGCTGCCAAACTTGGCATCGAAGTTAAGACCGTCGTTGCCAACGATGATTGCGCCTCCGCGCCAAAGACGGAGATGGAAAAACGCCGTGGCGTTGCGGGTGAGGTGCTCATGTGGAAAATCGCCGGAGCAAAAGCCGCAATGGGTGCGGATCTGGATGCTGTTATCGCGGCGGCTCAAAAAGCGATCGACAACACGCGTTCCGTTGGCATCGGCACGGCTCCGTGTACGATTCCGGCGGTCGGGCACCCGAATTTTCAGATTCAACCCGGCACAATGGAGGTCGGGATCGGTCATCACGGCGAGCCGGGAATCAAGATAGAGCCGCTGAAATCGGCGGATGATATCACGGCTGAAATGCTGAATGTGATTTTGCCCGATCTTCCATTCCAAGCGGAGGACGATGTGGCGGTTCTGCTCTCCGGACTAGGCGCGACGCCCGTTATGGAACTCTATATTGTCTACAACAAGGTAGTGGAGATATTGCGGGGAAAGGGGATACGCATCTACAGGTCATACGTCGGTAATTACTTTACATCGTTGGATATGATGGGCGTCACCTTAACGGTAATGAAGCTTGACGATGAGCTGAAAGAATGCCTTGATATGCCCGCAAATTCCATAGGCTTGAAGCAGGTTTAGCAGGAGAGAAATATGAAAATAAAGAATTCGGACGCCGGTTCGATTGTATTTGACCTGATTGCGAAGATTCATGAAAACACCGAGTATTTAAGTGAAATCGACGGAAAGATCGGAGACGGCGATCACGGAATCAACATGAACAAAGGCTTCTTGCTTTGTCAAAAAAAGCTGGAAGGGACTTCGTTTTCCTTCACGGAAGGAATCAGCGTGCTTAGCGCCACGCTGATGGAAGATATCGGCGGTTCTATGGGGCCGCTTTACGGCATCTTTTTTGAAGAGATGGCGAACGCGGGTCGTGAAGCACAAAGGATTGATGCAAGTACGTTAGGGAAAATGATCCCGGCGGCGCTAGCGGGGATTCAGGAAATCAGCTCCGCACAGGTCGGTGATAAAACGTTGATGGATGTGTTGATTCCGGCAAAAGAGCGCTATTGTCAAGCGCTGGGAGCAGGCATGGATTTCAATGCTTCACTGGAACAAATGAAGGAAGCGGCAAACGCCGGATGGCTGTCAACACGCGATATGATGGCAAAGATTGGCCGAGCAAGCCGGCTTGGCGAACGATCGATCGGTGTTTTAGACGCGGGTGCGACAAGCTGCAACCTCATCCTTCAAACGATAGCAACATCCATTCAGCGCATGCTTACGGCACAAACGCAATCGTAATTGCGTCTTCCTATTGGATCCGTTTTGTTACCATATGCGCAGCAAAGCGAAGAATTTTATCATTTTTTTGAGGTGAAACAATGGTTGAGCAAAAAGTAGTGGTGATCAATCCCAGCGGCCTGCATTTAAGGCCCGCGGCAGACTTGGCAAAGCTGGCATCGTCTTGCAAATCGAAGGTGACGATGTTGTATAAGAACAGTGTATGCAATCTCAAGAGCAGCCTGAATATTATGGCATTAGCCGTAAAAAAGGGAACCGAGGTAACGATTGTATGCGACGGCGAGACCGAACAAGAGGATTTGCTTCGGGTCGTTGGATTTATTGAGAGCGGGTTGGGAGAGATATAACCCGCTGATGATGGGAGATGGAGTCAATGAAAATCGCAATCGGATGTGATCCCAATGCATTGGAGTTTAAAAATACCATCATGGAGTTGCTGGGGTCGCTTGGTCATACGTATCATGATTTTGGCAGCGAGGACCCAATTTATGCAAATGTAGCCGTAACTTTGGCAAAGGCTGTTGTTGCGGGAGAATATGATCGCGGGATTCTGATCTGCGGCACAGGACTTGGAGTCAGCATCGCTGCAAATAAGGTGAAAGGCGCGCGTGTCGCGCTGCTGACCGACTGTTATCAGGCGCAACGAGCACAGCTCAGCAATAACGCAAATATCATCGCCCTTGGCGCGCAGGTTACCGGAATTGAACTGGCGAAATGTTTGGTTCAGGAGTACCTGAACAATACATATAACCCGAATTCCAGATCCGCTCCGAAGGTTGATAAAATCAGCGAATATGAAGCAATGGGATAAATCGATATAAGAAGGATAGCATGGGATGTGTTCTGTGCTGCCGGAACGATTCAATCTACTTACAATTCCTGCTCTTTTCGAGTACAAGTATCGATGTATCATATCGCGCTTTATCGCGATGTTAGAAGAAGAAACACAAACAATTCAGTCAAGCTGCAAACAGCTCGGTTCGATGGTGACTAGAAAAATCGTTTTTTAGCATTGTTGAGCTGATAGGAGAATTCATATGCAAATACAGGGTGTTGCCGCTGCCCCGGGGCTGGTGATAGGGTCTTATCTTGTTCTGGA
>CAYVAO010000393.1:0-2539 GCA_964448895.1 uncultured Christensenella sp. | reverse complement strand
AAAGAAAACATTAGTATTAATAAGTAAAATCTCTGTCAGTTCTGCGAATCTTCCTAAATGGTACATTCTCGAATTCAAGGTCAGTGCACGTAACAAAAAATAGTGCACTTGTATAGATGACATAGCAAAACACAGGAATAACAACCGGTTTTTAACACATAGAACGGAAATGTTGCGTAATCGTTTTCGCTCTCGATTCCAGAATGGATTGTGTTTCTATTAAATCCGCATGTTGGAAAACAGAATTATTTTGTCGAATTCACTGTTGTTAAATAACTGCGAACAAAAGAGAAAAACTTACAAACGAAATATAAAAACCTGTTATTACTGTCATTGACATAAAAAAGTTTTATTTAATATTAATTCTGGCCCTATACTTCTGACCAGAAGTATAGTAAAATGTGTTATACGGTTCTTCCGAGTACCAGTGAGGACAGAGCTGAAGACGCAAGGGAACCGCCTTGCGCCACCAATGTGGAAGTGCTTCAATATCAACAGAAGCATCCACTGTTAACATTAGTTGGAGGAGAGAGAACAAAATGGACATTGGAGCAAGTATCAAGAGACTTCGTAAGTCCCATGGTGAAACGCAGCAGCAGCTGGGTGAATCGGTCGGCGTCGTACAGCAGTCCGTCGCCGCATGGGAATCCAACCGTTGTATGCCGGACATCGCATCCCTGGTTGCGATCGCGACGCACTACAACACCTCGACCGATAGCATTCTCGGTTTGACCGAGGAGCCGAGCTATCTGTGCGACTCGGAGGGCATGCAGTCGTACCGGAACGACGTGGCGCTTGCCGACCGTCTGCCGAGCGAGATCCGCGAAGGCGTGCTGGCACTGATTCGCTTGGAGCGCGTCAAGTACGGCCGCTAAAAAAAGTCTTGTCCTCCGCCGGCCCGGGGGGAGGGGTTAAAACGGAAACGAACATACCCCGACGACAATCAACAGGAAGCACACGCAAAGACAAACGTTCCGAACTGGAATGATTTGACGAGCATGCTTCCTGTTTGTTTATTCTAGCGTGAGTTTCTATTTTCACGGGTTTCCAATTGTTAGAATAGATGATAATAGAAACAAACACTCATCATATGCAATTGCAGGCTTTCAAACGGTGTTATGCTGCATACGAGCATACATTATGCAAAAGGGTTGCAACGGCGGATGTGATCATATATAATGCTCATAGAAATGTTCAAATCTACAACTCTCAATCTTTATGAGGTGAATTATGGATTACAAAGCCATAGCGGAGCAAGTGGGGCCGCGCGTCGGCGCCACGCAAGAGTGGATTTTTCACGTTCTGCGCGAAGGCATCATCAGCGGCAAACTACCGGGCGGCATGCAGCTCAAGCAGGACGAGATTTCCGCGGCGCTCAACGTTAGCCATATTCCGGTGCGCGAGGCACTCAGAAGACTCGAAGCGCAGGGACTGGTCCGCATCCACGCGAACCGCGGCGCCGCGGTGACAGAGCTCACGCGCAGCGAACTGCTGGACATGATGGAAGTGCGCGCGACGCTTTCCGTGATGATGATGCGAAACAGCGCACCTATGCTGACACGAACCGATTTTGACGCGCTGGACGAGATCGTTCGCCAGCAACGGGAAACTTCGGTGGAGGACATCGTTCACTCGGAGGAACTCAACTATAAATTCCATGAAATCTTAACGTCCCATGCGAAGAACTCCATGGCGAACTTTTTGCTCGAGTTGGTGCACGCAAATATCGACCGCTACCTGCGCGCAAGCTTTTACGGAACGCCGCAGACCCGCGAGGTCTCAATCAACGAACACGAAGCGATTATTATGACTTGCCGCGAGGGAGATTTTGACAGCGCTTGCAATCTGCTGCGCGATCATATCCTCAACGCAAAACAGTTTATCCCGAATACGATGAAGTAAATTCATTGACTGCACAAGACAGACCCGCTAACGGGCCTGTCTTTTTTATAGGAAACGAGGTATTGTATTCCGATCGTTCCGGATGCGCTATATATAAGGAAGAAAAATCCAACGAAGGATTTTCTCGTAAAACGGAGGGGTCAGCACCTCCGTAAAGCAGCAAAAGTTGTCCTTGTGCGGGGTTGCATGCTGTAATGAAGTGTGATATACTCCTCAGGCGTGAAAAAGTGCAAAAAACGCTGGATTTGAAAAAGATCGGACGTAAAATTGCATCAAACGCTGAAATCAATGCTTCAGTCCCGAAAATGCCCGATTGCGGGCAAACCTTGCAAGACGACGACGTAAAAAAATGTTGCTGGATTCTTAAAATTCTTCTTGCAATCTGCGCTTTAACCATGTAAAATAAGTCTGTTCGCGCCGCAAAGGCGATGTTTTTGCGCGTGAAAGGGATGAACGGGAGGTTGCCGGTTCTGCCATCCGGGTAATTTCCGCTCAGACCCAACGTCCGCAAAGCGGGCGAGGGTGAGTCTACAGAGCACATCGTGCAGTCCCGAACGAGTATAGCGCACAGCCGAGAGGCTGCGCCTGCCTTATGAAGAAGGAAACACACGGCTTTGTGTACCGCCCCTATTACGAA
>CAYVAO010000392.1:0-2557 GCA_964448895.1 uncultured Christensenella sp. | reverse complement strand
CATCACTCGATTCAAACCATACTTCATTATCTTTAGAACTTGCATTTAGCTGGATCCTGCGCTTTTCTGAAGATATATCAACTAAGAAAAAACACAATTTTGCATTGGAAAATATGAATCAACGGTTCAGGAAAAGATATGCGTCTCACAATTTGAAGTAACTCATTGATGCAAAGCAAAACGCACTCAAGCTGGCGAAAGTAAGCCGGAAATTTTCGAATGGTAGTCCACAATAGGTTGTTGGAGGAAAGCGAACGATATGAGAGTCTCAAGTAAACAAGGAATTTAAATTCTCTTGTGTTTCCATTGTCTTCAATATGGCAAACCCCATGTCTCACATGAAACACGGGGTTTAACAATGGGCTGAGGCGCTTTTCGTGTGGAAGCGTCTTTTTTTATTGAACAGAATTCTAAATATCCCAGTTTTTATGTGGTTCTTTGACCTTTCCGGTCGTGTTCGTCTCCGCCTGATGCAGCTCCTGCGCAAGGTGGCGGCGAACCTGCTCTTCTTTTTCCGAATACGACATGGGGTTATGGGAGACCATGTTGCGAAGCACGTCAATCTTTGTCTGCGTCGCGGCCTGTTCGGGGTCGCTCCAGTCGATCGGCGCGCCGGATCGAGCGCCATGATAGGACACGATTCGTCACTTCCGTTTCGGTTCAATTTTCATTTTGGGTTCGAGCTCATTCTAGTCCCGTATGGCGGGATTGTCAATGCGCACCCAATCAAGCTCTCTTTCCTTCCTATGAACGCGCTAATCCAACGAGTAAAAAGAACGAAAGATATGCTGCATGTCTTTTTCCTCGGGCACCTCTATCTGTACGATTGCGAATACCGATCCGCGCATGATCGCAAACGTAGCGCCCAGCCGCTTCTCTTCCCCGACAAACACGTCATAACGGAAGACCGGATGATCTGCGCCTCCGAGATTAACGACCGTCTTTTCCAGATTACCCTTAGTTGACGTGCTGGTTGGAGAAACCATCGTATCCTCAAAGTAATCAAGCGCTTCCTTTTCAGTATCCAGCGGATCAATAAAATCACCTGTCTCCATCACAAATACGAAGACATGGCCTCCTGTATTGTTATAAAACGAAACAAAATCCGCAACCGTCATGTCCGCTTTGATATGCTCGATGGTTTCCAGCCGGATCTCCTCCGGATCCTTGGTCTCAGGGTCAATCTCGTTGATTTCGTTGATCAACGTGCGATTATAGACAAACCAATCGGACGGAACATAGAAACCGAACCGGAAGAATCTGCTGCGGTAGCTGTGGGATTTACTTTCCCCGTTGACAAACGAATCGAGATTGGCCTGTGGTATTGCCTCCGGCGTCGGACTCGGCGTGGGTGTTGACGTTGGCTTCGGCGTGCGCTTCGGCGTAGGCACTGGCGTTGGTTCCGGTGTCAGCGTTACGGTCGGCGTAGGCGTTGGCGTTAACACATACCGCATCATGCCGGCGCAACCGCTCAAAGAAAGCAGCAGTACGCAAGGCACAAGTAAGCGCACCAAGATCGTTCGGATTGTTTTTTGCATGGTTCCTCCTGTGCATGATACGTGAGCGATCAACGAAAACCCCGCTTTTCTATTTAATCTTGATATGCGCGGGATAAATGCTGTAAACAACTTCTTCCGTCATCGCCTGATCCGGGCAGTTGACCAATACGATCGCAAAGGTTGTGCCCTGTTGTATGACCATCATCGCGCTGTAACTGTAAGCATCATCCAGCGCTTGCTCAAAGAAGTAGAGCGGATATTCGATCTTGTTCAGCCAGACTGTTTCGCTGCGAATATTCAAAGCATCGCGTATTCCATCATCATCTCTGTCAAAAAACGACTCTGCGAAATAATCCAGCACTTCCTGCTTGGAGATGTCACGCTCATCTGACTTCGAGTAATCTTTCATATACACGAGTATAAGCTCGTTTGCCTTGTCACGATACGCGACATAGTCGTAGAGGACTTCACCCTTCTTCAAGCGAGTAATATACTCTTGAAAGTACGATTCCCTATCGGTGTTAAGCGTTTGAATCGTATTCAGTTGGTCGATGTCGGAGCGATTGTAATTATACCAACCGTCAGGAATATTGAAACCAAAGTCAAAATACCTGCTGAAATAGCCACTTTGATCACCGAATCCAAAACGAAACGCGTTAATATCCGGCGCGGGCGTCGGCGACGGGGTTGGTACAGGCGTAGGCACGGGAGTTGGTTCGGGCGTTGGCGCAATGGTCGGCGTAGGCGTTGGCGTTAAGACATACCGCATCATGCCGGCGCAACCGCTCAAAGAAAAAAGGCTGACCACTACTATCAGCAACACGAGAATACTTCTTCGGAAATGCATGCGGCCTCCCGCTTGTTTTTTTACCACTCTAACACAGCAAAACCGTATATACAAGTATCCTTGCGATAATAAACATCTACGTTTGTATTGTTATTTTTCGTCGAAAACCAAAACGGAGACCGTTGGGATTTGCGCGCAAAAAAGCTCCCCCGCGAGGAGGAGCTTTGCATGGTTTCGGATTTTGGTTTACGCAAACGCGTGATAGATGGCC
>CAYVAO010000391.1:0-2578 GCA_964448895.1 uncultured Christensenella sp. | reverse complement strand
CATTGATCGATTGTTCTTCCGATTCAGGCACATCTGAAACGGTCGAGATTCATCCATCTTTTCTCCTATTCAGGCACATCTGAATAGGTATGACCTTATTGGTATGACCAATTTTGTATATCATATCTGAACACCCCCGCCTACGTCAATATACTTTTCCGGATTTTCGTGATCCTTTCTCTCGAATAACGCTTATGGTGCCACACGACCCGATAACCCGCAAACAGAGCGCGCCGCATCGGTATGCCAAAAAAGGAAAAGCGCCGGATGATTCCGACGCCGATTCGCAGAGGCAGTCTCTCCCCGGCAAAAGCCGGTCTTTAAAATATCTTTGTTTCTTAGCGTATATGGGTAATGATTTCATTAAGCCGGATGCGCTATATCTTTTTTCTGAGCACCATGTGGGTAATGAATTCGTTAAAGCCGGATTCGCTATATCTTTTTTCTGAGCACCATGTGGGTAATGATTCCGTTATTATAATATTCGCTTGAGTGTAAAACGGGCGTACCCTTAAAGTTATAGCCCACTTCGTCCATAAACAGCAGCGGCGTTCCATCCGGTACCTGAAAGCAGCTTGCGACATCACCCTCCGCCGCAACAGCCTTTACCTCCGTTAAGTCCATAAAGACTTCCGTATGGCAAAATCGGGTCAAGAAGTCAAAAATCGGCTTGCGCAGGTCCTCCTCTTCGTATTGCCCGTCCCGAATGAGTGCTTTTGAAAAGCTGTCGATGCAATAAATCGCGGGCTGACCATCCGCCGTAATGACGCCGGTAACATGCAATACCTCCGTATTGGGCTGGATCTTTAGCTTTTGCGCCAGCTGCTCTTCCGCCAACCCATAGGAAACCGAAACTCGAAGAAGCCCTGCCACCTTTCCGGTGTTTGCAATCATATCCAGAAACTCTTCTTCCAGATCCATTCGCGTTACAACGGAGAGTACGTGGCGGTTGATGATTGTGCCCACGCCCTGCTTGCGGCTGATAAACCCCTCGCGTTCCAACGCGGACAGACTGTCGCGAATAATCGACCGGCTTACGCCCAGATACGCGGCAATTTCCAACTCCGGCGGGAGTTTTGACTCGTTCTTATAGGTTCCGTCTTTTATTTCGTGCAGAATTCGCTGGGTCATTACTTCCGAAAGCTGCGCTTGCTTCTCCATGTTCGTTTCTCCGATGCTGTGCGCCATGATGTGTTATCTATCATATTCTCACGCCTGTTATACGTTACGTCAAGTATTTTCTTTTCAGGCTGCCGCATCGGTATACATGGATTTTTTGTTATTGCTTGGTGTAATATCGTTTGTTTCGCGCTTATCTGCGTTATTTTTCGAGCGCGGGTTTTGCCGATTTTCGCAAAACAGCCTTCGTTTTCTCGTATTGCTTCATGCCGCCGGAGAGGTTATACACGCGCTTAAACCCCTGATTGATCAGTATGTTCTGCGCGGCGTTGCCCGTTGTGCCCTTGTTGCAATAAGTAACGGCAATCGCCTCGTGATCCAGCGTAACGGCGGTTTCGCGCAGCGCCGCGTGCGGAATGCTCACCGCCCCGTCGGCATGCGCTTTTTCATACTGCGCGGGAATGCGCGCATCAATCAAATTCACGCGCTCGCCCGCGCTCTGCCGCGCAAGCAGCTCCTCCGTCGTCATGAGCGGTCTGCCGCCGTGAATCGCATTTTCTAGGATCATGCCGGTGTACGAAACGGGATCCTTCGTGGTGGAAAACGGCGGCGCATACGCAAGGTCAAGATAAAACAAGTCCTCCGCTTTTGCGCCATAGGTAATTGCCGTTGCCAAAACATCTAGTCTCTTATCAACGCCCTCGAAGCCAACAATCTGCGCGCCGAGCACCCGCCCGGTTAGGCGATCCGCAACGGCCTTGATGATCATTTCCCTGCCGCCTAGATACTCCGGCTTGTCCGGCTTAATATTGTGGCAAACAACCGTGTTATACCCCGCCTCGCGCGCCTCTTTTTCGCTCAGTCCCGTTTGGCCGACCGCGAGCCCAATTACGCGAAAAATGCTTGTGCCAAGCGTACCGCGGTAGCGAAGCGTTCCGCCGGTAACGCAGTCCCCCGCGATGCTGCCGGGTTTATTCGCCGGTGACCCCAGCGGGCGATAGACCTGCTTGCCCGTTACCACATGGAACTGCTCCGTGCAGTCCCCGCAGGCGGAGACATCCGAAAGGTTAGTTTCCATGCGCTCGTTTACCAAAATTGCGCCGGAAGCGCCGAGCGCCACACCCGCAGCGGCGGCAAGCTCGCTGTTTGGGCGAACGCCGGTGGAGAGCAGCACAAGCTCCGCGGCAATATTCGTTCCGTCCGCCAGCGCAACGCCGCTTTGCGTAATCTGCGCAATCGATACGCCCGTTTGCAATGCAACGCCGCTCTTTTTTAGATGTGCCTCCACATGCGCCGCCATGTCCGCATCCAGTCCCGGCGTTACCTGCGGCAGTTTTTCAAGCAGCGTCACCTTTACGCCGAGCCGGCTCAAGCCTTCGCACATTTCGAGTCCGATAAACCCCGTGCCCACAATCGCAGCCGTCTTTGGGTTTCGCTCGTCCAGAAACGCTCGAATGCG
>CAYVAO010000390.1:0-2581 GCA_964448895.1 uncultured Christensenella sp. | reverse complement strand
CACTTCCGCGTGAAATTGAATGCCATACACTTTGCGCGCCTCGTCCGCAAACGCCGCAACGGGGCAAGCTTCGGTCGAGGCGATCGCGGCAAAGCCCTCCGGCGCGCGTGTGACGGAATCGTTATGATTCATCCAGACGACGTCTCCAAGGCCTACAAACAGCGGATGATCCGCAAAATGAATCTTAGTGTGCCCGTATTCGCGGATCGGTGCAGAGGCAATTTCTCCACCAAACACCTTCGCGATATACTGCATGCCATAACAGATGCCAAGTACCGGCACGCCAAGCGAAAACACTTCATTGTCGCAAGCCTTCGCGCCTTCTTCATATGCGCTGTCCGGTCCGCCTGTCATGATGATCGCGCTCAGGCTTTCGCCTTTGATGCGTTCAATCGGCGCGTCGTGCGGAATAAGCTCGCTATAGACGCCCGCCTCGCGCACACGGCGCGCGATGAGCTGATTGTACTGTCCACCAAAGTCGAGGACTACGACTCGTTCCCGCATAGTTTACTCCCCGCGGAAAACGACGCCGTTTTCATCGGCGCGCTCGATGATGGCGAGCGACTCCAGATGAATGCCAGCATCGCGCAGCCGCTGTCCGCCGGGCTGGAAGCCCTTCTCGATGGCTACGCCAATGCCGAGGAGTTCCGCACCCGCTTCGTCAACAATCTCGACCAAACCGCGCAGTGCTTCGCCATTTGCCAGAAAGTCGTCTACGATAAACACCTTGTCGCTCGAATTGAGCCACTGGCTCGATACGATCAACGTCACATGTTTTTTATAGGTGTAGGAGTAGATGTCGCTCTTATAAAGACCGCCTTCGATGTTATCGGACTTCGCTTTTTTCGCGAACACGAGCGGAACGCCAAACTCTTCCGCGCACATCGTCGCCAAAGCGATACCGGAGGCTTCAACCGTTAGCACCGCCGTCAACCCCGTTAAATCAAAACGGCTCTTGAATTCCTTCGCCATGTTGCGCATCAGCGCCGTATCCACGCGGTGGTTCAAAAAGCCGTCTACCTTTATAATGTTACCCGGAAGCACACGCCCCTCGGTGCGAATTCGATCCTGCAACTGCTTCATCCTGCACCAACTCCCATCCATACCAAATAATGCGTTCATTATGCCTCAAAACGCGGATAGAATCAAGTTTTTTCGGTAAAATTCATCAAAAGGACAACAAAACAATTTTATATTGCTATATGGAAATGGATATTTTAAAGCGATATTTTGAAAGAAAAGCTGCAAAACCAGCCTAGAATAAGAAAACTAGCCCACAAACTCGGACTTGTTTGTAAGAAATTCTGTTGCTTATTTGATTTCGCAGGTAGCTCCCACTTCTTTGAAAGCAGCAGCGATTTTCTCGGCTTCTTCCTTGTTGACGCCTTCCTTGACTTTGCTCGGCGCGCCATCGACGACGTCTTTGGCTTCCTTGAGGCCGAGACCGGTGAGTTCGCGAACGACCTTGATGACCTTGATCTTCTCGGCGCCGACATCCTTGAGGATGACGTCGAACTCGGTCTTCTCTTCCACTTCTTCAGCGGCGGAGGCAGCGGGGCCGGCGACTGCGACGGCGGTCGCGGCGGCGGATACGCCAAATTCTTCTTCGAGAGCTTTCACGAGCTCGAAGAGCTCCAGAACGGACATCGCTTTGATATCAGCGATCAATTGTTCCTTATTCATACTATTCTCCTTACAATTTTGTTGCGGATGGTCCGCATATTTTTTTGTGTTTTGGATACGCGAACTTCCGCTTTACGCTTCCGCTCCGCCCTGCTTCTTGGCGATTTCGTTGATCGCGATTGTGAACTTGGAAATCGGGGACATCATAGAACCCAGCATACGTGCAATCAGCACCTCGCGGCTCGGCAGGTCAGCAATCGCCTCGACCTGGGTTGCGTTGAGAACGCTCTTGTCGACGAAGCCACCTTTGAGCTCGCACTTCTTCGCTTTCTTGACGAACGCTTTGAGGATACGCGCTGGCGCCGCAACATCTTCGTAACCAAACGCGAAAGCGCTCGGCCCCTTGAGGATGCTGATTTCCTTTGCGTCGATACCATTTGCTTCGCAAGCGCGTTCCATAATGTGGTTTTTAATAACCGCATATTCCACGCCCGCTTTGCGCATTTCTGCACGCAGCTCGGTGTCTTCCGCAACGGAGATGCCGCGATAGTCGAAAACGACGATGCTCTGCGCTTTCTTGATCTTTTCCGCGACAGAAGCAACCTGCTCCGCTTTACGTTCTACATTCTGAATGTTTGCCATCTAGTTGTTTCACCTCCTTGTAACTGTATCGGATAAATAAAAAATCCTTTCGCCCAAATCAAGACGAAAGGATACATACAAACAAATATGGATGTTGTACGCATCACCTCGGCAGGACTTATGCGGTCTCCCGCTGCCGGCTGTCTTGGGCGATTTTGTTACCGCAGAGAATATTATCATACGTAACGCGTAATGTCAACACAATCCGCAGAACAAGACATAAAACTTCGCCCGGGAAAGCTCATCAACGGAGCCTTCCCGAAGCGAATGCGTTTCTTAGAACTTCAGGGTGTTAAACTTGACGCCCGGGCCCATC
>CAYVAO010000389.1:395-2583 GCA_964448895.1 uncultured Christensenella sp. | reverse complement strand
AAAGCTGACGCGCGCATTCGCGCTAGCCTGCCCCAACGCGGCGGCGGTCGCCTCGGCGGACTTTACCGGCAACGGATATGACGATTTGGCGTTTGCGGTCTTTGTGGATCGCGATCAGGAGCAGGACTGCAAGGTCTATCTTGGCGGCAAAGACGGCTTTTCGGAGCAGCGCGTCACGCGCCTGCCCGTCAAGGGCGCGATCAACGTGACAGCCGCCGATCTGGACGGAAAGACGCTGATCATCTGCCGCAGCGGAGAGCGGATTGAGCGAGAGACGCTCTCGCCCGCGTTCCGTTTTGCGCCGGACGGTACGGCCAGAGAGGTGCTTTCGATTCCGGCGGGGGACTGCATGCGCATTCTTGCCGGCAGACCGGACGGAAGCAAAACGCGCGACACCATCGTTTCTCTCAACCACGAACTCAACCGCGCGCAGGGCGCCGAGCATGTGTTCGTTTATCTCGGCGGCAAAGACGGCTATCTACCGGAGCGCAGGCTCGAGTTTCCCGCGCATTCCGCGGTGGATGGCGCCATGTGCGATTTCTTTGACACGGGCAAGGTCGATGTGCTGGTCTGCAACTGTTTTGAGGATGCGCTGCATCTCGACGACGGCTGCTATCTCTATCCGCAGGGAGAAGCGGGTTTTAGCGAAGAGAAGAAAGTGATCTTTCCGACGCTGCACTGTTCCGGCTCCGCGATTGGAGATTTCCGAAAATCCGGCTATCTGGATATCGCGTTCGGTGGGTTCTGCAATCGTGAAATTCTGATTTTTCACGGCAGCGAGAAGGGCTACTCGAAAGAGAACGTTTCCCGCGTCGTGCTTGGCCCGGACGACGGCTCCTATCGGCCGGAGAAGTATGGCGAGGGGCAGGACGTCTACATGAGCGTTCCGCCGGAGGAGCGCGCGGTGACCACCGAGTTTGGTCAGGTGCGCTGGATGCTCTCCGCGGACTTTAACTGCGACGGCTGGGCGGATCTGTTTATTTCCGAGATCACAGGCCCGCGCTGCTTCATCCTCTGGGGCGGGCCGGAAGGGTTCTCGACCAAGCGGATGACCACGCTGCTCACCGACGGCGTTTCCTCTGCAAACGTCGCCGACCTCAACGGCAACGGCTGGCCGGATTTGATCCTCGCGAGCCATCAGTCTACGAAGAAGAACGTACGGTATGAATCGTATGTCACCGTGTACTGGGGTGGGCCCGAAGGCTATCGCGAAAACCGCAGAATGCAGCTGCCGGTTTCCTGCGCAAACGCGGTCACCGTCGGCGACTACAACGGCAACGGAAGCCTCGATATTTACGCGACCTCCTATAACAACGGACGCACGAGGGACTTGCTCTCGTACCTGTATAAAGGCGATCACGGCGAATACAGCATCAAAAATGTGCAGTATCTGTTCAACCACTCCGGTTCCGGCTGTGTTTCCGGCGACTTCAACGGGGATGGATATACCGACCTCGCCGTCGCCTGCCACAAGGAATACGGCAACCACTGTTCGCATTCCTATATCTTCTGGGGTGGGCCGGACGGGCTATCGGAGGATCGCAAGACGGTTTTGCCGACGGTCGGCCCGCACGGCATGACGACGGTAGACCCCGGCAACATCCTTGATCGCGGCGATCGGGAGCGGTATACGTCCGAGATGAAACTTCTGCCGGAGGAGACGGTTTTAACCGGCATCACGTGGGAGGGCGAGTGCACCTCGACCAGCTGGGTGGAGCTTTCCGTCCGCGCGGCAAGCAGCGAAACGGAACTCTTAACCACCAACTGGCAGCGGGTGGAATCAGGAGAAGACCTGACGATACGGAATCTATCCGGCGTCGTGCAATATCAAGTCGCTTTATGCGCAAAATGCGCTTGCGGAACACCGCGAATCAAACGGGTTCGCGTCACATATGAACGGAGGAAATGAGAATGAAACAGGGCTTTTTTCCGGCGCTGGGTACGCCGCTGGACGAGAATGGAAACCTTCTTTGTGAGAGCTTTCAAAAGCAGATTCACGATCAAATGCAAGCTGGCGCTTCCGGCCTGCTCGTGATGGGCTCGATGGGCATTGAGCCGTATATCCGCAACAGCGTGTATCCGGGCGTCGCGCGCTGCGGCGGAGAGGCGGCAAAAGGCCAGGCGCCGGTTGTCGTCGGCGTGGTGGACACCTGCATCAGCCGCGTGCTGGATCGCGGGGCCGCGCGTC
>CAYVAO010000389.1:0-385 GCA_964448895.1 uncultured Christensenella sp. | reverse complement strand
AGCGCCATCCGGAAGTCGGCGGCGGGCTCGATCTGCCGATCGACGGCGTGGTCTCCACGGTTCCGTATTATAACGCCATGAACCAGGCGCAAGTGGTCAAGTTTTATACCGCGCTGGCGGATCATAGCAAATTTCCAGTCTATCTGTATGACCTCGCGGTGGTGACCAAGACACGCACCATGCCGGAGTCGGTAATGAAGCTCTGGAAACATCCAAACATTCGCGGCATCAAGACGGGCAATCTCGTGACCGCGCGGTTGCTGCTTAACAGCCCGGAAAAACCGGAATCGTTTGACATTGTCTATAGTGATTTGGATACGTTTGATGTTGCGTATCAGTACGGCATCAATAAGAACCTCGACGGTATGTTTGCCTGCGCGCCGAA
>CAYVAO010000388.1:0-2591 GCA_964448895.1 uncultured Christensenella sp. | reverse complement strand
TCGTTTTGATGACGACTTTCAATCGCTTTGCCTATCGTGCGGAGTCATCGTCAGCACGATGGAATCGCACTGCATCGTGAAGGGCGAACATCTGGATCAGCTATTACTGGGGTACGGTCATTTGGAGCCGGAGGAGATTGAAAAAGGAGCTCGGTTACTCGCGGAGTGCGTTCACACATATGGCATACGAGTAGTTGACGAGTGATCTGAGACGTGATACGTTACAGAATATCAAGTAACAAGGGAGATCGACCATGTTCTACCGTAACGCGACGATAGCAGATATTCCGAAAATTGAAAGCTTGCAAAAGCGATATCATGTGTCGTTTATCAACGAAGAAGAGAAGAAAAACGGCTTTGTGACCACGCTCTTTACACCGGAACAATTGACCGAACTCATCGAGAAAGAAGACGGCATCTCGCTGGCCTGCGACGGTGACAAGGTTGTTGCCTACGCCATGGCGGGAAGTTGGCAATTTTGGAGCAAGTGGCCGCTGTTTCAGTTTATGATTGCGGATCTGCCGAATACAACGTATCTGGGTCAAAAACTTTCCACCGAGAATTCGTATCAATACGGGCCTGTCTGCATCGATATGGCGTATCGTGGGCAGGGTGTATTGGAAGCACTTTTTGCGCATTCAACGCGGCAAATGAGCAAACGGTATCCGATTCTCATCACGTTCATCAACCACCTAAACCCGCGCTCATTCAAAGCGCACACGGAAAAAGTCGGTCTGGAGGTGATCAAGAGTTTTGTGTTTAACGGCAACAACTACTATGAACTTGGTTATGATACTGCACGTGCTGCAAGTGTTGATTCAGCAGGGAATCCTTCATAATATTGATTACAAAAGCGCTGTTTAGCGCTTTTTTGCATGATCGACTGCAAAATTTTGGTGAAATTTGCATGTTTACGTCAAAAACAGACTTGCACTGCCTTGCTGAACGTTCATTGGAATAGTATGATATACGAATTATTTCAAGTGAGGTATGAGGAGTATCACCATGAGAAAAACTAAAATTGTCTGCACCATTGGGCCTGCGTGTGAAACGGAAGAGATGATCGCCGCAATGTGCCGTGCGGGCATGAATACGGCGAGACTGAATTTTTCGCACGGTTCGCATGACGAGCATCACCGCCGCATCGAACTGATTAAAAAAGTGCGCGCCGATTTGGATATGCCAATCGCAATCATGCAGGACACAAAAGGGCCGGAGTTTCGGATTAAGACGTTTCAATCCGGAAAGATCACGCTCAACGAAGGGGACACGTTTACCTTCACCACAAAGGATGTTCCGGGCACGCAGGAACGCGTTGCGGTCAACTTTAAAGGGCTTGCGCGTTCGTTGGATGTTGGCGATCGCATTCTCGTCAATAACGGCCTTCTCATCTTTGAGGCGCTGGAAGTGACGAAGACGGACGTGGTTTGCAAAGTGCTCGCAGGTGGCGAACTCTCTGACCGAAAGAGCATGAGCTTTCCTAATAAGCTGATATGCCAGGAGTATTTAAGCGAACAGGACAAGGCTGACTTGCTCTTTGGTATCCAGCACGATGTAGACTATATCGCGGCCTCGTTTGTTTCCACTCGTCAGAATTTGATCGACTTAAAGGCGTTCTTGAAGGAAAACGGCGGCGAAAATATCGCCATCATCGCAAAAATTGAGAACCGCACCGGCATCAACAACATTCACGAAATCTGCGAAGAGTGCGAAGGTATCATGATTGGTCGCGGTGATCTCGGCGTGGAGATTCCATTTGAAGAACTGCCGTATATTCAAAAATATCTTGTGACGGAATGCCGCCTGCTTGGCAAGCGCGTAATCACCGCTACCGAGATGCTTGAAAGCATGATTCATAATCCGAGACCCACGCGCGCAGAGATTTCGGATGTTGCCAACGCGGTTTACGACGGAACAAGCGCGGTCATGCTCTCCGGCGAGACGGCTGCTGGAAAATATCCTGTCGAGTCGGTTAAGACGATGAGCAAGATCGCGGAGGAGACGGAAAAACATATTCACTTTATCAAGCGTTTTCGCAACACGGAGTTTCATATTAAAAACACTGTGGATGCGATCTCGCACGCAACTTGCGGCATGGCGATCGATTTGGACGCGCGCGTGATCGTGGCCTGCACGCTCACCGGCATCACCGCGCGCATGATTTCGCGCTTCCGCCCGCCAATGGATATCATCGGGCTTACCACGGATCGCAAGGCATGGTATAAGCTTTCGTTGAGTTGGGGCGTAATTCCCGTGATGAGCGGAACGTTTACATCGACGGACGTGTTGTTTTACCACGCGACCGAGACCGCAAAGAAGATGTTTGATCTGAAGTCCGCCGATCATATCATCATCACCGGCGGCCATGTCAGCGGAGTATCGGGTAACACGAGCCTGATTAAGGTTGAGACGGTGTAAGAATCGAATTTGTATGCACATTTCTTATTATTAAATAAGAAATGTATTGACATCCTTGGATCATATATGGTATATTATCGAAAATTCGAATAATAAATGCGATGAAAGAGACATGCTGATCGCAAGATCGTCTTTAGAGAGCCGGTGGATGGGGCAAACCGGTGGCGACGCGG
>CAYVAO010000387.1:0-2592 GCA_964448895.1 uncultured Christensenella sp. | reverse complement strand
TTCCGATTTATGCCGGTTTCAGTTCGGTTTTTCAGCGTTTCAATCGCCATATTTCTCTTGATATGCAAGCAATAGATCAACTGCTTCGCCGTAACTTTTGATTCCACTCTGCTGCGAGTTGTGCTTGAGATACGCGTCGTTCCTTCGATCCGCGCTCTCGCGCACCTCGCCGGAAAAAGCGTCCCAATACGAATTATACGCCGTAAAGTCTCGCCAAATCGCGTCTCCATACGTCTCGGTCACCGAGAGATATCGCGTGCTGTCCGCGTCGTACAGCGCGTTTCCCGCAACGATCAGTGCGTAGGCAAGGCCACTGTAGCGAATGTTCGGATCGCTGGAATTCAAGCAAGCAAGATAGCCCACGAGCTCCGCTTCGTTCTCGCTGGCGATGCCTGTCTGGTGCGCCATCTCGTGCGCCGCGGCCTGAAACACCAGCAGCGGCGGCTGATCCGCGTTGACGTTTGGCTCCGCTGTCAGCCCGATATAGATGCCGGAGATTCCCTGCCAGGAGAGCCCTGTCGACCAGAAAATTTGTTTGGCGCGAGTCGCGTCCGCCGGAAAAACAGAGTGTTTTTCGGAAAGAGCGGTGTAAGCCGCCGGCAACCTCGAAAACAGCTCGTCTTTTCTCTCTTCCGGCGCGAAAACGCCGTTTTCATCTTCGTGCAGTGTTGCGCGTAAATCGCGCGCTTCCTGCGCCGTCTTCAACACAAACGCTTCCAGCTCGTCTACGGAGCGCGAGGTGACGTTTAACCCCATCCGTGTCGCCAGCGGCTCGCGAAAATAGTTGAATCCCCATGTGGCATAGAAGAGATTCAGCACGATGCCGCCCGCAAGCAAAATCGAAACGATCGTCCCGAGAAAACGGCGAAACCTGATCTTTCGAAGAATTAGCTGTATTAGTCCGATACTTAATAGGATAAAAATGCCGATCACCAGAAAATAGAGCAAAAACTCGGCAATCGAAAACGGAACAAGGCTCGTGATCGACGAGATGCCACGCCGGATCGTTTGATAGATCGATTCGCTGTAATCCCGCTCAATGAGCGCGCTCTTTCCCGCGAGCAGACGCGGCCAGTTGAGTCCCAAAAGAATCAGCGCCGCGGCAAACGCGCTCTTGATGAAAAGCGCGGAAAGGTCGGGTCTCTTATTCTTGCTTTGTTCCAAATTCGTCATGGAGCGATTATACCATTGGATTGTGACGTAATCTATCCTTGCGGTGTTTCAAAAATCTGTTTTTCTGGCGAAATCCGGCGACGCATGATACAATATCGGGTGAGGTTATAATAGATGGACATCGGGCTTTCAACAGCGAGTTACTTTCAGAAACTTCAGATTGAGGATGCAATTCTCGACATCGGCGCGCACGGCGTTCCTGTTTGCGAACTGTTTCTCAATACATTTTCAGAATACGAGCCGCCGTTTATCGATTTGCTGGGCGAGAGATTAGCGCGTACAGACACGAAGGTGTTCAGCATTCACCCGATGAGCATGCAGTTTGAGCCACAGCTCTTCTCCATCCATCCGCGTCAGCGGGAGGATGCGCTCAATCTCTACGAACGCGTTCTCGCAGCTGGTAAACGCCTCGGCGCGCATTATTACGTTATGCACGGACCCGCGCGCCTCTTTGGCGGCGTAAAAAACATCGAATTGACGCGCATCGCGCCGATCTTTATCGATCTCGCCGAGCGCGCGCAGCGATATGACATTCAGCTCACACTGGAAAACGTCAGTTGGTGCGTGTTCAACGAGCCGGAGTTCGGCGCTCGTCTACAGGCGATGACTGGCGGCGCTATCAAGCACACACTGGACGTCAAACAAGCCGTTCGCAGCGGCTACGATCCAATGGACTACATCCGCGCAGTCGGCGAGCACATCGTCAACGTACACCTTTGCGACGCAACGCGGCTTCCTTCTGGCGGGGTACATTATGATATGCCCGGTTTTGGCGAATATGACTTCGCCGCCATGCTGAACCTTCTGCACGAAAAAGATTATCGCGGCCCGGCGTTCATCGAAGTCTACAGCGACATGTACACCAAGATTCCCGTGCTGTATGAAAGTCTGGAGCGGATCAAACAGGTCGTGTCCGGCTCCGCCTACGCGCAAGTGTGACTGCTTTCACGTTTTCACGCTTTTCTCGGCGGACAAAATGTGATAAGATACGATACAAATTTTGTATTTGAATGTTTTAAATAACACCCAACTGAACCAACGGGAGGAAACAACTATGAACGAACGGTATTTTGACGAAGCCTGGCGCCAGTCTATGCGGGTCAAGCTGGATTTTAACAACATGATGTCCGACAAGCTCGGCAACCGCGGCATCTACAAGCGCGAGCTGGAAGCCATGCAGAGCCAGATGGACGCAGCCGTCGCAAGTACGCGCGCCAAACGCCCGATCATGCGCTGGCGTGAGCTGCCGTATAATCAGGATGAGATCGTGAAGTCCATTCTAGCGGACGCGGCGGACATTCGTGAAAAGTTTGACGACTTTGTCGTGCTCGGCCTCGGCGGCAGCGCGCTCGGCCCCACCGCCGTGCAGCAGGCAGTCAACCACTTGCGCTACAACGCCCTGCCGCGCGGACAGCGCAC
>CAYVAO010000386.1:0-2599 GCA_964448895.1 uncultured Christensenella sp. | reverse complement strand
GATCATCATGATCACGCCGCCGATCACCCAGGCGAGAATGCCAAGCGGCAGGTTCCCGCCCGTTACGCCGAGAATTTTTTCGGCTTTAAAGAAAACGCCGCTACCGATGACGATACCCACGACCATCGAAATAGCGGTAAACAAGCCGTACTTCTTTTTGAGTTGTGTATCCATTGCCCAATCCCCTTATTCAATTTTAGTTGTGATATTGGAAAGCTCACTCAACCCCGATACATTTATACAGTATGCAGGATGCAATGTCAACAAGCTTCAAAACACATTTCGTATAAAAATTCAAATACGACTCCGCTCAATCGACATTGACGGTAAAAGCCGCAAAAGATACAATGAATTGGAATCACCATCGCATTTTGTTTCGTATTTTCAAATCGCATGAAAGGAAATCGTATGATCACTTATCAGGATCGATTGTTCACGCTGGAAACGGATCATACCAGCTATCTGTTTCGTGTCACCGCGTTTGGTCATTTGGAACATATTTACTATGGAGAGCGTGTTCCGCGCGGAGAGATCGAAACGCTTACGACCAAGCGCTCCATTATGCAAGGAAGTTCCGTCCTGTATGACGCAACAAAAGACGATACCTATTGTCTCGATAACCTGCCGTTGGAATGGTCCGGTGTTGGATGTGGAGACTATCGTCAGACGCCAGTCGAGGTAAAACTCGCGGACGGAACCTATCGCACCGATTTTCTCTATGACTCCTACGAGATCGTGTCCGGATGTGTTGAAATGCAGTCCCTTCCATCGGCTTACGATGAGACGAACGCGTCGGAAACCTTGATCGTAACATTACTTGATCAAGTAGCAAACTTGAAACTGCTTCTATATTTTACCGTTTTCCCCGCTACCGATGTGATCTCGCGCAGAAGCGTGCTGATCAATACAGGCGCAGACGCGGTCTCGATTCGCAGAATCATGAGTATGCAACTCGATCTGGAAAATGAAGGCTTCTCCCTCGTTACCTTCGACGGCGCATGGATCAAGGAGACACACCGGCATGATAGGAAACTGCAATACGGTCAGTTTGTCAACTCCTCCGTAACCGGCGCTTCCAGCAACCGGCATAATCCAGGCTTTTTGCTCTATGCAGACGGCGCGACGCAGTCCCACGGGCGCGTTTACGGGTTTAACCTTGTCTATAGCGGCAATCATATCGGGATTGCGGAGCTCAGTCCGTTTGATCTGGTTCGCGTGCAGCTCGGCATCCATCCGCAAGGCTTTGACTGGGAACTTACTTCCGGCGCAAAGTTTGAAACGCCGGAGGCTGTCATTACGTTCTCGCCGGATGGATTCAACGGCATGAGCGCGCATTTTCACGACTTTGTGAATCAGCACATCGTGCGCGGAGACTGGAAGGACAAGGAACGTCCAGTTCTAATCAACAACTGGGAAGCCTGTTTTTTTCGGTTTACCCGGAGTAAGCTTCTCCGTCTTGCGCGGCAGGCAAGACGGCTTGGCGTAGAGTTATTCGTGCTCGACGATGGCTGGTTTGGCAAACGCAACGACGACCACGCCGGACTTGGCGATTACGACGTCAATCGAAAGAAGCTGCCCCGGGGTATGAAATCGTTTGCCGAGGAAATCCACGCGCTGGGCATGCAGTTTGGTCTCTGGTTCGAGCCGGAGATGGTGAATCCGGACAGCGATCTTTTTCGCGCGCATCCGGACTACGCCGTGACCACGCCAAACAGAACCCCGCTATTGGGCAGAAATCAGCTCGTGCTCGATCTTTGCAATCCCGCCGTGCGTGATTATATCGTTGAAAACGTTTCCCGCATTCTGGATGATGCGAAGATTGACTATGTCAAATGGGACATGAACCGCCATATCAGCGACGCCTACTCTCCTGCGCTCGCGAATCAAGGCGAGTTTTATCATCGTTATATTTTGGGGCTCTACGACATTCTCGCGAGAATCTTTCGTCCTCGTCCGCAGATACTGCTCGAGTCCTGCTCTAGCGGAGGAAACCGGTTCGACCTCGGCATGCTCTGTTTCTCGCCGCAGGTTTGGTCCAGCGACGATACGGACGCAGTCGAGCGGCTCAATATTCAGGAAGGACTCAGCTATCTCTATCCCCAGTCCACGATGGGCGCGCATGTTTCCGCGTCTCCCAATCAGCAAACGTTACGGCAGACATCGATCGCCACGCGATTCAACGTTGCGAGCTTCGGCTGTCTTGGTTACGAGTTGGACTTGAAGCATCTCACGATGCTGGAGCGAAAAGAAGCGCGTGAACAAATTTCGTTTTACAAGAAAAACCGTAAAACGCTGCAATACGGGCGCTTAATCCGTCACGACACGCCGAAATCAAACAAAGTGTATGTGCAGACCGTTTCGCAAGATCAGGAGAAGTCCATCGTCGGCGTGTATCAAACGCTTGCCCAAGCCGCGGAGGGAAACGATATTCTCCCGATTGCAGGATTGAAAAAAACGCTGCGTTATCAAATGCAGACCAAGAGTCAACGCGTTTTCCTCCATCGCTTTGGAGGCCCGATCAACCATTTAATGCCTTTTTCTATCAATCCAAACGGTTTTCTCTTTCGTTGGGCAGATCGGCTCTATGCCATGCAGGAAT
>CAYVAO010000385.1:0-2602 GCA_964448895.1 uncultured Christensenella sp. | reverse complement strand
AATATCGTCGCTTTTAAATATGCCGGCAATGGACGAGCGGCCTTTTAAGAGCAAATGCTGCACCAGCGTATAGCCGCCGCCGAAGTTATCCGCGTAGACGCTGACCGAACCCGGTAGGTCTGCATAAAACCCGTTGAAAAATACGATAGGGATATTGCGCTCCATGAGTTTTTGATACAAATCGAGATTCGGGTTGGGAAGCGCCGTCTTGGTGCCCTCCACTAAAATGCCGTCGACGGGTTTTTGCAGCAGGTCGCCCAAAATCGCCCGTTCGTGGAAAACGCTGTTTCGTGTTGCGGAAAGGATCGCGGAATACTGGTTTGCGGCAAATACGCTCTGCGCTTCACGCAGAATGCCGGGGAAGATATAGTCGCTGATATAGGTGGCGATGACCGCGATGTTGCCGCTTCTCTGCTGGGAAAACTGTTTTAGTACGCGAGAGCCGCTGCCGCGCTGCTTTGCGATGAACCCTTCGTCAACCAAAACAGACAACGCCTGACGGATGGTTTGGCGGCTTGCGGAAAAACGCTGCGTGAGCTGCTCTTCCGTCGGCAGCATGTGTCCCGTCTGGAGGAGACCTGTTTTGATTTCGTTTCGCAGTTCGGAAGCGATCAGCTGATATTTCGGCATATTTCCTCGTGATTTAAAAATTTCGATGCAACATGAAAATCATAACGTGACATACTGACTGCGTCAATACAATTCTGGTATAAGTCGGTCGAAGTTCTTATGACAAATGCGAAGAATTCTATAATAGAAACGCTTGGAGTAAGCTTGCTGCTTGGATTATATAACATACGATCTCGAAATTCAATACAACTTCCAAACAATAACGCGCAAAATGATACAAATCTAGCGTTTTATACAAAAATAAATGAATATTTCGTGGTAAAAAAGTGAATCGAAATATTGACAGCGGTATTTGACGGTGATACGCTTGCTATAACAGGACAAAACAAATACAAATCCAAGAAAAATAGACAAGATCAACGAACATCATCGTACAATTTTGATAAGGAGAATCAAACATGGGCCTTAAGACGAAGGAGATTTGGTTTATTGTCGGTTCACAGTTCCTCTATGGACCGCAAGTGCTGCAAACGGTAGACGCGCGCGGCAAAGAGATGGCGGCTTTTATTGACGCGCAGGAGCAAATTCCCTGTCGCTTCCTCTATAAAGGAACGGTGAAAACCGCGGATGAAATCGAAACCTTGGTCAAGGAAGCGAACTATAGCGACGCTTGCTGTGGTATCGTGACCTGGATGCATACGTTTAGCCCGAGCAAGATGTGGATCAATGGCTTTGCGTTGCTGCAAAAGCCGTATTGCCATTTTGCGACGCAATATAACCGCGAGATTCCGGATCAGGAAATCGACATGGATTTCATGAACCTCAATCAAGCGGCGCACGGAGACCGCGAGCATGGATTTATCGCCACGCGGATGCGCCTGCCGCGCAAGGTTGTTGCGGGATACTGGCAGGATGCGCCCGTTCTGGACGAGCTCGGTGCCTGGATGCGCAGCGCGATCGGTTACCACGAGAGCAAGCACCTGCGCCTGGTCCGCTTTGGCGACAACATGCGCGAGGTGGCGGTGACCGAAGGCGACAAGGTTGAGGCGCAGATCAAGCTCGGCTGGCAGGTCAACACCTGGCCCGTGGGCGAACTCGTAGACGAGATGAACGCGGTCACCGAAGCGGAGATCGACGCGCTCGTGAAAGAATACCTCGCAAGCTACGATCTTGCGACGGATCAGATGGACTCGGTGCGCTATCAGGCGCGTGAAGAAATCGCGATGGAGAAACTCTTCCAGCGCGTTGGCGCGATGGCGTTTTCCAACACCTTCCAGGACCTCGTCGGCATGCGGCAGCTGCCCGGCCTTGCGAGCCAGCATTTGATGGCGAAGGGTTACGGCTACGGCGGTGAAGGAGACTGGAAAGTTTCCGCAATGACGCGCATTGTCAAAGCGATGACCGAAGGCATGGCAGGCGGCACCGCGTTTATGGAAGACTACACGTACCATCTCGCCAAAGACGGAGCATATTCCCTCGGCGCGCACATGCTGGAGGTTTGCCCCTCGATCGCCGCGGGCAAGGCGCGCATCGAAGTGCACCCGCTTGGCATTGGCGACCGTGAGCCGCCGGCCCGCCTCGTGTTTGAAGGCCCGGCAGGCCCCGCCGTCGTCGCGTCGCTGATCGACATGGGCGGCAGACTCCGCCTCATCGTGCAGGATGTCGAGGCGATCAAGCCCATCATGAAGATGCCGAATCTGCCGGTTGCCCGCGTCATGTGGCGCGCCATGCCGGATCTGACCACCGGCCTCAAACTCTGGCTGCTTGCGGGCGGCGCGCATCACACCGTGATGAGCTATGCCGCAACGGCGCAGATGCTGGCCGACTGGGCGGAGATGATGCAGATTGAGTTTGTGCATATCACCAAGGATACGACGGTGGAGTCCTTCAAGCAGGAACTGTTCCTCGCGGACCTTGCCTGGAAGATGAAATCGTAAGACAAAGCAAAACGAAGCCGACGGAGTTTTCAATTTCGTTTGGCAAATCCATGCGCTTGTTTCAAAGGATCGGCTTTTTTTCATATTTCTTCCTC
>CAYVAO010000384.1:0-2609 GCA_964448895.1 uncultured Christensenella sp. | reverse complement strand
GCTTTTGATGTATCTTTCGCAACTATCAAGTTAAAGGAACTATCAAGTTGAAGGAAATATCAAGTTGAAGGAAATATCAAGATGCGAGAACGGATCATGATCTCATGTATGGTTTTTGACCTTGGCAATCTAAACATTCACACCCAATGCTCTCAGCTCACCAACGATATCCGGGTCTGCGCCATCATCGGTTACGAGGTATTTCACGTTTTCACACGAGGCAACAGGGGTAAGACAGACCCGCCCAAGCTTGGTATGATCGCATACGATGATCAACTCCGAACTTGCTTCGATCATCCTTTTCTTAATCGAGGCGACAGCGGGAACCATCGAGTCTGCAACGGTTAAGCCACTTTCGATTGAAACGCCGTCCATTCCGAGAATTGATTTTCAAAGGCTGAAATAGAGAAAGCAGATTTTATTGTTTTTGCAAACGATGTGGGGATATCTAAGTCGGATCGTTTTAGCAAATATCAGAATAAAATCATTCAGTCAGGACCACATGAAGTAATTAAAAATCCGAATGTGATTCTCGAAAAGGCAAAGAGGCTTTTAGAAGGTTCGGAAACAGCTGAAAAACAATAAAAATTGGGGGTAGGTTTATGAAAGAATCGATCAAAAACGTTGGAAACGATATCAAAAAAGCGTTATTGACAGGCGTTTCCTACATGATTCCATTTGTCATCCCGGGCGGCATTCTGATTGCGATCGGATTTGCAATCGGCGGCATCTTCGTGTTCCAAACGCCCGGCTTTGCGGCTGACATTTTCTCCTGGGGCAAGGTTGCGTTCGGCTTGATGGTTCCGGTGCTGGGCGGATATATCGCGTTTTCTCTCGCGGATCGACCCGGTATTGCTCCCGGCTTCATCGCCGGTATGATTGCCAGCAATCAAGGCTCCGGCTTCCTGGGCGCGCTGCTTGGCGGTATCATCGCCGGTTATATTGTCAGAGCGCTTAAGAAAATCCCGGTACCGAGAGTTCTGAAATCGCTTGTCCCGACACTCATCATCCCGCTTATCGGCACATTCCTGATGGGCGTCATCATGACGTATATCATCGGCGTACCGGTTACCTGGTTGAATACGACGATGAATAACGTACTCGCCAATATGAGCGGCGGCAGCCTGGTTATTCTGGGTATTGTTCAGGGCGCCATGCTGGCGTTTGACATGGGCGGCCCGGTCAACAAAGCAGCTTACGCGTTTGCGCTTGCCGCATCTGCGGCGGGCAACTGGGGCCCGATGTCGGCGAACTTCATCGCTTCCATGAGCCCTCCGATGGGTATTGCAATTGCGATGCTGCTTTCCAAGAAAAAGTTTACCGATCTTGATAGACGTTCCATCAGCGGTTGCTTCGTTGGCGGCTGCGCGATGATTACCGAGTTTGCCATTCCCTTTGCGGCGAAAGATCCGCTCCGCGTGATTCCTTCGTTGATGGTCGGAAGCTCAATCGGCGCGGCTCTGTCTTACATCGCGGGCCTGACGCTGCAAGCTCCCCACGGCGGTCTCTTCGTAATTTTCCTTGCTAACAAACCGCTGGTTTGGCTGGTTATCCTTGCAATCGCGAGCTTTATCACAGCTGGTATGCTCTTGCTGCTCAAACGAAATGTTGAAGAAGACATTGCAGACGATGAAGCCGTTGAGGCGGAAGCGCTGAAGATCTAATTTCGCTCCCTAACTCCACCACCTATGCGGTATATGTTGAAAAAGCCGCGTAGGTGGTGGAGGAGATATCATCGAAAAAACGAATGAAAGTTTTTTTCTCAGATAATTGTTTGATTTTTGCGATACCGAAAGCAAACGTCACTCGAATTATTACGGCAAGATGCGCCGCGTCGATAGACCGACCGATACGTCTGGATGGAAAAATTGATTTCATTTTTAGCATAGAAAGAAACATAAAAAAAGAGGACGGATTATGTTAGTTAACCTGAAGAAGATTCTCGAGATCGCGGAAAAAGAAAAATATGCAATTCCGTGCATCAATACCCCGAATGTCGAAACACTGCGCGCGGTCATCGGCGCAGCGGAAGAGCTGAATACGCCTATCATCATCGATCACGCCGAAGTTCACGACAAACTGATTCCGCTGGAATTGATTGGGCCGGAAATGATCAAGTTCGCAAAAGCGGCAAAGGTACCGGTTTGCGTTCATCTCGATCATGCGACGGATTACACGTTTGTGATGCGCGCCATTCGGATCGGGTTCCCTTCCATCATGTATGATTGCAGCGCGCTGCCGTTTGAAGAAAATGTCAAGCGCGTAAAAGAGTTTGTGGAAATTGCGCATAAACTGGACATTACTGTTGAAGGCGAGCTGGGAATCATGGCGTCCACCGGCGAAGACAGCCATGGTGAGGCGGAAAGCCGCGTGCTGACAAACGAAGACATCAAGAAGTTTTTCACCGATCCGCAGGAGGCGAAAGCCTTCGCAGAACAGACCGGCTGCGACGCGCTGGCGGTTTGCTTTGGCACCATGCACGGCATCTATGCCGAAACCCCCGTGCTTGATATCGATCGCGTAAAAGCAATTCGAAAAGCCGTTCCGAAAGATTGCCGAATCGTCATGCACGGCGCATCCGGCGTCGAATTTGATGATGTACGCAAGGC
>CAYVAO010000383.1:0-2620 GCA_964448895.1 uncultured Christensenella sp. | reverse complement strand
CCGCAAAGCACCGGAAGTTCGGTGAGCAGCGCGCGAATCTTGAGCGTATAATCTTTGTTAAGTGAAGCGTGGTAGGTATTTGCCATTCGGTAATCGCCTCAAAATTAGTGTATTTCGATACTATGATTCTATCACAACTATTCGTTAAAGACAAGTTTAACGAATAGTTTGAAGGAAAAACACGCGAAATCACGTGTTTTTCAGTTCTCCGAGCGCTTGCTTGATCGATAGCCTTGCCAGCTCGTCACAGCGATTGTTATATGGATTGTCCGAATGACCCTTAACCTTAACGAATTGATACGTGTGAATCTTTAAAACGCCAAGCAACTCGCGCCAGAGATCCTGATTTTCTACGTCGCGTTTTGCGGACGTTTTCCAGCCGTTGGCCTGCCAGTTGTTCAGCCAGTTTTGATGAAATGCGTTACAGACGTACGCACTGTCGGTATGAATTGAAATTTCGCACGAAACCTTCAGCGCACGCACGGCTTCAATAACCGCGCGCAGCTCCATGCGGTTATTTGTCGTCTCCGGCTCATAGCCGTACAACTCTTTCTTTTGCTCCTGATACATCAAAATCGCGCCCCAGCCGCCCGGACCCGGGTTGCCGGAGCACGCGCCGTCCGTATAGATCGTTACCTGTTTCTTCATCCCTATTCTTTCCAAATAATATATTATATACTATTTGCTCATACGTTCGGATTTTTCACGGCAAGCGTCGACGGCGGCAATCACGCTGCCGCGAAATCCGGTTTGTTCCAATACGGCAACGGCTTCAATCGTCGTGCCACCCGGCGAGCAAACGCGATCTTTCAGTTCGCCTGGGTGAACGCCTGTTTCGGAGACCATCATGGCGGAACCCTTCACCGTCTGTGCCGCAAGTTTTAGCGCGATAGGTCTTGGCAAACCCGCCTTTACGCCGCCGTCCGCTAGCGCCTCGATAAATAGATAGACATACGCAGGTCCACTTCCGCTGACCGCGGTTACCGCATCCATCAGCTTGGGTTCCAGACTGATGACGTCGCCAACCGAGCCAAACATCGTCTCTGCAAACGCCCGCTCTTCATCCGTCAATGAATCGCCGGATTCAAACACGATCATACCTTCTCCAATCATCGCCGGCGTATTCGGCATCACGCGTAGCACGCGCGTGGTAGCGGGAAGCGCTTTTTTCAGGCGCTCCCCTCCCCACCCCGCAGCGATGGAAACAACCGCCTTATTTTCGAAGCGGTCAAACTGCTCTTCAAACAAATGCGTACATATGTTTGGCTTCACAGCGATCAACAATAGATCGCTTTTTTCGATGAGATCGGCGAGCGAATCCGCAACGCTTACGCCAAGATCGCGCTCCAGTGCGCGGCACTTCTCCAAATCCGAATCATAGACCGCGGTTTTTTCGCTGGCGGCATACCCGCTGGTTAAATACCCGCGTAAAATTGCTTCTCCCATGTTCCCCGCGCCGATGACGCCGAGACGAATCGCATTGGAACGCATTGTTTGGCCCTCTTCTCATCGTTTGTTTTGCTTATTATAGCAGGATTTCTTGCTTTTCGCAGTACATTTTGTTCTTACTGGAGCGTGCTTAACCGCTCCTGCAGCTTTGCGAGCATCTCTTCGGCGGAGGCTAGCTTCGCTTTCTCCTCTTCCACGACGCTCTGCGGCGCTTTGGCGAGGAACCCCTCGTTTTTCAGCTTGCCGTTTGCGCGGGAGATATCGCCGCTGACGCGCTCAATCTCTTTCTGGATGCGCGCGCGCTCTTTCTCCGGATCGATCAGCGAGGAGAGCGGAATGATGGCCTCGATTCCCTCGCAGACGATATGCACGTCGCTCTTGGGAATCTCACCTGTCTCCGTGGAGACGGTAGCGTTGTCCACGCCCGCGAGCTTGCTTAAATACGCGGTCATGGTCGAGAACGCTTCCGCGTCCGCTTGATCCACGACAAGACGTGCGCCGATTCTCTGCGAAGGTGGTACTTTCATCTCCGCGCGGAGGTTACGGATCGAGCGAACCAGTTCCATCATCTTCTCCATGCGTGCGCAATCTTCATCGAAAGCGTTGAATCGCTCGTCCACCTGCGGCCAGGCGGAGAGCATGATCGTCGGCTCATCGGAGAGCTTCGTGAAGATTTCTTCCGTGATAAACGGCATAAATGGATGCAGCAATTTCAGGCTCGCTTTGAGCACATGGATCAGCACCGCGCTGACAGCAGCTTTTTCTTCCGCGTTGTCGCCATAGAGACGCGATTTCGCGATCTCGATGTACCAGTCGCAGTACTCCGACCAGATGAAGTCGTAGATCTTCTGCGCCGCCATGCCGAGTTCATATCCATCGAGGTTTTTCGTCACTTCGTTGATGATCGCGTTTAGACGGCTCAGAATCCACTTATCGGCGATCTCAAGCTTTTCATTCGAGGGCAATTCTCCTGCGTTTTCATCCGTACCCATCAGCACAAAGCGCGCGGCATTATAGATTTTATTACAGAAGTTGCGCGCAGCTTCCACTTTTTCCCAGTAGAAACGCATGTCATTTCCAGCCGAGTTGCCGGCAAGAAGCGAGAAACGCAAGGAATCAGCGCCGTGCTTTTCGAGGACTTCCAGCGCATCGAGGCCGTTGCGGAGGGATT
>CAYVAO010000382.1:0-2623 GCA_964448895.1 uncultured Christensenella sp. | reverse complement strand
GATTGGTGGAGTAGATCACCATGCCCGGCCGCGCACCGGAAGGTTTCTTGACAAACTTGCGCGGGGTATAATCGATCGGGACGGCGGAGGAAGCGCGCGCTTGCGAGTAAAATCCGGCGAGGGAGGCCGCCTCGCGCAGCGTGGTTTCCGGCGGCTCGCCTTCAAAGTCGATCATCACATGCGAGCCGGGAATATTCTTTGCGTGCAGCCAGATATTCTCCGAGCGTGCGGTCTGTAGTGTGAGCGCGTCGTTTTGGCGGTTGTTTTTGCCGACATAGATCATAATTCCGTCGCTGGAGGCAAATTTCATCGGCGCGGAGGACTTGTTTGCGGGCTTTGACGCTTGCGCTTTCTCCGGACGCAGATATTTTTCGCGAATCAGTTCTTCTTTTATTTCGCTGAGTTCATAGAGCGTATCGCACTTTTCAATATTTTCCAGCTGTCCTTCGAGGTAAGCGATCTCGGATGCAAGCCCTTCGATTTGTCCTTCGGCATAGGCTTTGCTGAGTTTGCCTTTTCGATACTGCTTAAAATACTTTTTCGCGTTATCCTGCGCACTCAGCGCCGGATCGAGCGGGATGATACGCTTTGCGGGCGGGTCTATGAAATAGTCGTCCACGATCATCTCCTGCATGCCGGGTTTTGACAAATGCAGGTTGGCGAGAATCAGCTCACCGTTGATCCGCGCCGCGTCATGCGCGTCGCTTTGCTGAATGGTTTCTAGGAATGCGGCGTATTTATTTTGCGCGCGGCTGAGCGCGGAGGAGACCGTGTGCCGAAGCGCGGCGCCGTGCCGGCGAATGCGTACAATCTGGTCGCGGTCGGCATAATACCGATCCAGCGCTTCACTCATACTGTTCATCGGTTCAATGCGGGCGTAGAGACCGACCGGTAAAAACGGGAGCGCTGCAACAGGCTCGCCTTCAGACCGAAACGCTAAACAAGGCGAATATTCTCCGCGTTTCATCGCGCCGAATAATGTATCAAGCGCGGACGGGGTAGAGGCCGCGGAAAGGAGAGCCATGGCAGTTTGTTTTGAGATGCCGTCCAACACGGTGGTGAGCATTCGCGCAGGATCCGGCGCGGAAATGACCTGCTCGAGCGTTTCAACTCCTACCGCAAAGGGATCGAGTTTGTTTTGCGAAGGAATCGGATCATACGGAAAACCGGGCAGCAGAATGCGCGCGCCGTCGTTGGTTGCGGAGACGCGGCGAAGACAGTCCACAATCGCGCTGTTTTGATCCAGCAGAATAAGATTGGCGTGCTTGCCCGTGAGTTCAACGATCAACCGCAGCGCGACTTCGTCAAACAATTCGTTTCGCGCAAGAATGATGATCTCGCAGACGCGATCCGCGCCGAGCTGACGAATCGAGCAGATACGTCCGCCAATGAGTCTGCGGCGGAGCAGCATGCAAAACGCGGGCGCGTTCATCGGGTTATCGAAACTGCGATTGGTGAGCTGGATCCGTCCATTTTCAGCGTGAATACTGAAAAGCAACCGCTGATTTCCGTTGTTTGCCCGTACAACAAAGAGCAGCAAATCCTTTTCAGGTTGCTGCACCTTATCAATCTTGCCGCCGATGAGCGGCTGAAGTTCGTGAATCACCGCGCCAAGCGCGATGCCGTCCATTGCCATTTTATAATACTACTCCAATATCTTAGCCGAACAAGCAAGTGCGTTTCTTATTCCGGCTTTTTCAATCGATCGAGAACCAATCGATACCCACCCGCGCCATATTCCAAACAGCGATTGACGCGGCTGATGGTTGCGCTGCTTGCGTTGAACTGATGCGCGATATCCTGATAGGTTTCGCCCGCGTCCAGCTGGCGCGCAACCTGCCAGCGCTGCGCCATGGCTTGCAACTCGTTGATGGTGCACATATCTTCGAAAAACTGATAGCATTCGTTAACATCACACAGGGAAAGAATCGCCTGAAATACATCATCCAATTCTTCGCTTTTCAGTCGGGAAACATATGCGTCCATGCACGGTTCACCTTTCATATCGCGGTTTTTGGCGAAAACAGGAACAAGGTATGATCACATTTTATTCGCTTTCACACTGGAAAGCAAGAAAAAAGGACGTATCGAACCGATACGCCCAAAGCTGAAAACCGAACTGGGGTTACTGCGCCGCAGCGCGCTTTTTTGCCAACTGCGCTTTTTTATGGGCGGCAGCATTCTTGTGGATCATGCCCTTAGCGGCAGCATGATCAACTGTGCTGACGGCCGTCAAATACGCTTTTTCGGTTGCGGCAGAGTCCCCGGCCTGCAGTGCTTCATCAAAGCGGCGGATAGTCGTCTTCATTTCGGACTTGGCCGCGCGATTATTCAGCGTCTGCTTCGCGGTGATTTTGACACGCTTCATGGCGGACTTGATGTTTGCCAAAACAATTCACCCCCTATTTCAGTCTCACATTTCATTCGAACAGAAGTCAGTTTAGCATACCACAGGGGATAATGCAAGGAAAATATTGCGTGTCATGATGAAAACGGATCGTGTATGATCAAGCTCCGTCGATCTAGGATTCTTCTTATTATACTTACTGTGCCGTTGTTCCATAAAAGCGGATATAACACGGGACATTTTCACATTTTCGTTGCATTTATTAAGTTGACGCAT
>CAYVAO010000381.1:0-2625 GCA_964448895.1 uncultured Christensenella sp. | reverse complement strand
GGCACGAAGGTTGCTTACGGACTGTTTAACGCCGCGGGAGAGCGGATTGACCGCGCGCAACACCCGTCGGATGTCTGCGCCACGGGAGAATCGTTTTCCGACACGCTGGTGGAAAGTATTCAGGCGATCCTCGCGCGAAACAACATGAAAGATTCGGATCTGGCCGGAATCGGCATCTGTATGCCCTCGTTCATCCTCTTTGACGAAGGATATGTGCTGATGACCTCCGCCATGCCGGGCATCAAGCAGTTTCCGATGCGGGACTATCTCAAAGCGCGGCTGAACCCCAACCTCGTGCTAGATAACGACAGCAACGCGGCGGCGCTTGCGGAATATCGCAGAGGCGCGGGCAGGGGCAGCCGCCATCTCGTCTACATCACGGCAGGTACGGGCCTCGGCAGCGGCATCATCATCGACGGCAGGCTCTTTCGCGGCAGTTACGGCTGGGCGGGCGAATGCGGACATATGCTCGCAACGCCCGACGAAGGACTCATGTGCGGCTGCGAAAACCGCGGATGCTTCATGAGCTATGCCAGCGGCCGCGCGATGAGCGCGCGCGTGCGCGGGCAGATGACCTACTGCAACACCACGATTCTGACCCCGGAGACGGCGGACGGGGAACATGTGCTGGCGGCGTATCATCAAAACGACGCGCTCGCCATCGAGACTATCGACACCATCGCGCACTACCTTGGCGTTTGCGCGTTTAACGTCTACCAGATGCTCAACATCAACCGCTTTGTCTTCGGCGGCGGGCTGACCAACTTTGGAGATGTGTTGTTTGACCGCGTGAAGGCGGAGTTTGACAAATACAACCACATTCCGCTGCCGGTGGAGTTTAAACTCGCCGAGCTTGGCGGAGATATCGGGCTCATCGGCGCCGCGGAATTCGTCCGCGAGGCATAAACAAAACAGTATCAACACGCAGGAGCGAAGAAATATATGGAAGCATTGAACAATCAAAAAGAATATGGAAACCCCAAGGAATACTTTGGCTCGTTGAATGAGCGCACCGCGCGTATCCGCGCGCGTCTGCTCGATACCCAGCCGACGGTGGATACCCAGCGCGCGCTGTTGACCACGGAGAGCTACCGCGCGCACGAGCAGGATCAGGTGGTGCTGCGCCGCGCATATATGCTGGACAACGTGCTTCGCAACATGAGCATCTACATCGACCCCGATGCGCTCCTCGTGGGCAATCAGGCGTCGAGCGACCGCAGCGCGCCGATCTTTCCCGAATACGCGATGGACTGGGTGATCAACGAGCTGGATGCGTTTGACAAGCGCGACGGCGACCGCTTTACCATCACGGAAGAGAACAAGCAGATTTTGCGCGACATCTATCCCTACTGGAAGGGGCGCACCTTGCAGGACAAGGGCTACGCGGCGTTTCCGGAGCGGGCGAGATTGTTTTACGACCTCGGCATCATCAAGACGGAGGGTAATATCACCTCTGGCGACGCGCATATCGCGGTCGACTACGGCAGAATCCTGCGCGAAGGGCTCGCGGGCTATCGCGCGCGGACGCTGGAACAGCAGAACAAGCTGGAGCTCTCCAACTTTGAAGACCTCAAGAAGAGTTATTTTTACCGCGCGATTCTGATTGTGCTGGACGCGGTAGAAGCGTTTGCGTTTCGCTACGCCGCCCTCGCGGAAGAGCAGGCAAAGACTGCTTCGCCGGAGCGCGCGAAGGAATTGGTAGAACTTGCGCGCATCTGCCGCAAGGTGCCGATGCAGCCCGCCGAGAGTTTTTACGAAGCGCTGCAAAGCGTTTGGCTCATGCACGTGGTGCTCCAAATCGAGAGCAACGGGCACTCGCTCTCTTACGGGCGCATGGATCAATATGTCTACCCGTATTATGAAAAGAGCCGTGCCGCCGGCATGAGCGAGGAACAAGCGTTGGAACTGCTGGAGAACCTCTGGCTCCGCACGTTTACGGTCAACAAGATTCGGTCTTGGTCGCACACGCGGTTTTCCGCGGGCAGCCCGCTTTACCAGAATGTCACCGTTGCTGGCCAGACCGTGGACGGCAAAGACGCGGTCAACGAACTCAGCTACATGATTCTGCGCTCGGTCGCGCGCTGCCACCTGCCGCAGCCGAACCTCACGGTTCGCTATCACAAGGGACTCAGCGACGACTTCATGCAGGAGTGCATTCAGGTGATCCGCTGCGGGTTCGGCATGCCCGCCTTCAACAGCGACGAGATCATCATTCCCTCGTTCCTGAACATCGGCGTAAAAAAAGAGGACGCGTATAACTACAGCGCCATCGGTTGCGTCGAGGTGGCGGTACCCGGCAAATGGGGCTACCGCTGCACGGGCATGAGCTTCCTCAATTTTCCAAAGACGCTGATGAGCGCGCTCAACGACGGTATCGATATCGACAGCGGCAAGCGCGTCTTCGAAGGAACGGGACATTTCCTTGATATGGAATCGTTTGACGATGTTCGGAAGGCTTGGGACATCTTCGTGCGTGAATTCTGCCGCCAGGCGGTGATTCTCGACTCCGCCGCCGATATGGTGCTGGAGCAGGAAGTGCCGGATATCCTTTGCTCTGCGCTCACGGAGGATTGCATCGCGCGCGGCAAGCACCTCAAGGAAGGCGGCGCGGTATTTGACTTTATC
>CAYVAO010000380.1:0-2627 GCA_964448895.1 uncultured Christensenella sp. | reverse complement strand
TCTAGAATCTGTTCTTTACGCCGCCTCGCGCGGCGTTTTTTTGTTTTACAGGCACGCTGGAACACGATATACTTTTTTTAGTTCAAGCATAAATTTGACGCACCAAAGGAGAACCGCATGAAGATTCTCGTATGCAATGTTGGCAGCACCTCGCTGAAATATCGCCTGTTTGACCTCGCAAACGGAGAAGAAACCCTTTCCGAAGGGCGTATGGAGCGCGTCGGCACACAGGCGGGCACCTGGCAGCACAAGGACGCGGGCGGGGAAACGGCCAAACAAACGCTCCCGATTCCGGACTACGCAACGGGGATCCGGCTCATGCAGGAGGCACTGTTACAAAACGCGCTGTCTTCGATGGAGGCGCTGGATTGCGTGGCGTTTAAGGTGGTGCATGCAAAGGGCGGCACCGGCGTGCAACTGCTCGACGAAACGGTACTCTCCGCGATGGCGGCGTTCAACACGGTAGCGCCCAGTCACAACCCGCCGTATATCGCCGCGATCCGCCAATTTCAGGAAGCGCTGCCGAACACGCCCATGATCGGCTCGTTTGAGACGGGGTTTCACGCATCTATGCCGCCCAAAGCGTTTCTCTATTCGGTTCCGATTTCACTTTACAAGGAACACGCCATTCGCCGCTACGGCTTTCACGGTGCGTCGCATGAATATGTCTCCACGCGCACGGCGGAGCTGATGGGACGGACGGATTTCAAGCTGATCTCCTGCCACCTTGGCGGCAGCGGTTCTCTTTGCGCCATCGTTAACGGCAAATCGGTCGACACCAACCTCGGCTTTTCGCTGCAATGCGGCATTATGCACAACAACCGCTGCGGGGACATCGACCCGTATATTCCGATCTATCTGATGAAGGATTTTGGCTACACGCTGGAGCAGATCGAGACCATGCTCAATAAGCAGAGCGGACTCATCGGCATGAGCGGCGTTTCCAACGATCTGCGGGATGTGGAAGCTGCGGCGGAGCAAGGCAACGAAGACGCGCAAAACGCGGTAGACAGCTACTGCTACCAGATTCAGAAGCAGATCGGCAGCTATGCCGCGGCGATGGGCGGCGTAGACGCGATCAGCTTTGCGGGCGGAATCGGCGAAAACAGCGCGCTGGTGCGCAAAAAGGCGCTGGAAGGGCTGGAATTTATGGGGATCTCGCTCGATCAAAACAAAAACGAGTCGGCGAGACCAGACTGTGAACTTACGGGAAGTGGCAGCCGCGCGCGGATTTTTGCCATCGCCACCAACGAAGAGATCGTGGTTGCGCGCAAAGCAAAATCATATTTACTGACGCACGCGAGATAGGTGCTGTACAAAACACGCGCGGGACGCGTTGCATAAAATGCATTTCACAGTTAATTCACGATCTCGCGCGTTTGGTTAAATCATAGGTTTCATGAGCGCTTTTTGTAAATATTGTGCAAAATTCGATTGCATGGATTGCGAATTCCATGCATCTCGATTGCAAAGGGAACCCGTATGGTTTATACTGCGCATATGAAACGCAAAAAACGCAGATCCAGATCAAAAGCGGATATCATAACGGGCGTACTGTATGGCATCTTCGGGCTGCTTGTGCTCGCGGCGCTGTATGGTATCGGCCGTGGAGCGTATGCGCTTATGGGCGTGACCGTAGGCAATCATTACTATGCTTCGCTTGCGGAAAAAGCAGCGCCCGCGGACACGGTGGACTTTGCCCAGCTTGGCAAAGAAAACCCGGAGGTGCGCGCCTGGGTGCGGCTCAAGGACACAGCGATCAACCTGCCGGTGGTGAAAACCACGGACAATTCCTATTATTTAACCCATCGATTTGACGAAGTGAGAAACAAGCTCGGTACGCCGTTTATCGACGCGGGCAATGTCGGCGATTTTTCCGACCGGCATACAGTCATCTACGGACATGCGCTGAGCGACGGCTCCATGTTTGGCTCACTTTGGGAATATGAAAACCCGAACTTCTTTTCGCGCAATCCTGAAATCCAACTGTTTTTACCGGACGGATCGCAAAAGACGCTTCAGGTCTTTGCCTGTTCCCGCGTGGACGGAACCAGAGGCAGTATTCCGATCGCGTTTTCCGGCGAGACGGATTTTCTGTCGTTTATTGATAACCTGAATGAAACCTCGGCCTTTACGAGCAATGTGAAGATCACGTCCAGCGATAAAATCGTCTCGTTCTGCGTCGTTTTACCGGACGGCGGAGAGGGACGACTGCTCGTGAGCTGCAAGCTTGTGGATGGCGCTAGCGTGACGACGATAAACGATACCATTGCGCCGGAAGCGCCGCTTGAGACGACGCAAGCGCCGGAGGAATCCCCGCAGGGATAAGCAATCAACGAGCGAGTATGCAGGAGCCGCCTGAACGGGCGGCTTTTCCGCGGGCCCGAAACCCATGGCTTCTGTTCTTTTTTTGAAAAATGTGGTATTCTATACGCAATCTTTTGACCAAGTGTGTAAGAAGCACCTCAAAAATGGCGAAAAATTCGCATTACAAGCAGTGTCGTGCAACCAATCGCAAAAGAACGCAGTGTTCTATATGAAAGCAAGCGCTTTTACGATGACCGCTGTTATCTTGACGGCGGCGGAACAAGACGGACGAATGGACAATAGAAGGGGAGATTGAGTAT
>CAYVAO010000379.1:441-2629 GCA_964448895.1 uncultured Christensenella sp. | reverse complement strand
TCCACCCCAAGCACAAGCGTCCCGTCGGAGAACGGCTCGCGCTACAGGCGCTCTCGAAGGTGTACGGTCGCGTTATCCTCGCGGATTCGCCCGCGCCGGAAGGCGCAAAGCGTGAAGGAGATTCGCTGATTCTGCGCTTTGCACACGCGGGAGAGGGACTCATCTGCCGCGGGGAAACGCCGGAGACGCTGGAGATTGCCGCCGACGGAGCCGCACTTTCAGAGTTTTCCGCAAGCGTCAGTGGAAACGAACTGCGCATCACAGCTCCGGAGATTGCCAACGCGAAGTCGGTGACGGTCGCGTTTTGCCATCATCCGTTCTGCATCGACAACATCTACAACAGCGCGGGACTGCCCGTGCTGCCGTTCATCTACACATTGGAAGCATAACTTTGGGAGAAAGAGGAGAACAACATGTCGATTTTTCAATACTCGTTTGAGAGCGAATGCCTCAACAACAACACGCAGATCACCGTGATCCTGCCGGACAAACCACGCAATATCACGCCCGCCGAATTCTACGGAAGCGGACGCAAGTATAAGGTGCTTTGGCTCCTGCACGGAACGTTCGGCGACCATACCGACTGGGTGCGAAAGACCAATATCGAGATGTACGCGACGGAGAAAAACCTCGTCGTGGTCATGCCGAGCGCATTAAACTCCAACTACTCCAACTGGAACGACTACATGCTGGGCTACCGCATGTTCGATTTTCTCACCGAAGAACTCATGCCGCTCGTCTACGGCTGGTTCCCCGTTTCCGACAAGCGGGAGGACAACTTCATCGCGGGCTTGAGCATGGGTGGCAGAGGCACGATCAAGTTCGCGGTCAATCATCCCGAAAAGTTCGCCGCGGCTGCCGTGCTGTCCGCAACTCCCATGGACATGAGCGGCAGGGGGCCGGAGAACGACTGCCCGATGCTGAACACCAACACTCCGCGCATGCAAGCCACACTGAAAAACGCGGGCGGGCTCGAGGCATTCCTCAACTCCAACGAAAACGTCTGGGCGATCATCGACCGTCTCGCGCCCACCGGAACGCTGCCGCGGCTGATGTTCGCCTGCGGACAGGAAGACACCATGCTGTATGAGTTTTACAAGAAATTTCAGGCGCATGCAGGCGAAATCGGCCTGCAGGCGCACTGGTTCGAGTTACCCAATTACCGGCACGAGTGGCGTTTCTGGGATCTCGCGATTCAGGAGGCACTGAAGTTCTTCGGCCTGACCGAAGAGGGCGGAAATCCGTATTGATCCCGGCAAAGCCCGGTTCCTGATCATCTTTTGGAGGTTTGATCCATGGCATTTTTTGAATTCAACGCGCTCTCCGTGATCCTCTGCGGCTCGTTTGCCGCGCGCGTGTTCATCCCCGAGATGGACAAGCTGCAGCTTGACGACAGCGCGCACACGCACAAATACCCCGTTCTCGTGCTGCTGCACGATGAAGGCGGGGCGAGTATGGACATCCAGCGGACGCCCGCCGAGCGGCTCGCCGCCGAACACGGCATCTTCATCGTAGCGCCCGATGTGCAGCACACCCTGGGCACGGATATGGACTACGGCCCGAACTATGAGACCTTCGTCAGCACGGAGCTGTTAAACATCTGCCGCAGAATATTCCCGATCACGGAAGACCCCGCAAAGACGTGGATCGGCGGCATCGGCACGGGCGGCTACGGCGCGGTCAAAACCGCGCTGGATCATCCCGACGTGTTCTCGAAAGCATTTTCCATCGACGGCACGCTGGATATGAACGCGATCATCGAAAAAGCGAAGTTCGGCGAAGATACGGGCATCGGATTGCAGGAAGAGCAGCTGAAAGCGATTTTCAGCGACTTCGACCATTTTTCCGGCAGGGAAAACGACCTTTTCGCGCTCGCGGAGAGACCCGCACAGGGCAAGTTTTTGTTCGTGTGCGAAGAAAACTACGCGCGCGCAGCCGAGAGCGAAGCGCTCGCAAACAAGCTTGGCGCGGCGGCAAACATCGTCACCCTGCCCGCCGGAGCGGACTGTTTCAGCCAGCAAAAGAGCCTGCCCGAGGCTGTTCGCTGGGCCTGCCAATAACCGGGGAGGACAACACAAATGGCAAACATCAGACTGTATTATTTTTCCGAAGCGCTGAAGATGAAGGTCGGCGTGAACGTCATCATCCCCGAAAACACGTGGGGACATTCGCTGGCGGATCGTCCGGC
>CAYVAO010000379.1:0-431 GCA_964448895.1 uncultured Christensenella sp. | reverse complement strand
GGCGGCGGGTGTGACTCCACCGACTGGCAGCGCTATACCGCAATCGAGCTATACGCCGCGGAGGCGGGCAGCGCGGTCGTGTGCAGTGGCACCTATTGCTCCGGCTATATGGACACCAAGCACGGCGACTTCAAGTATTTTACCCAGCTTTCCATCGAGACGCCGCGCGTGGTGCGCCATCTCTTCCCGCTGAACGAGGACCCGAAGCACAACTACATCGCGGGTTTCTCGATGGGCGGCTATGGCACGATGAAATGGATGCTGCGCGATCCCGAGCAGTTCGCGGCGTTCGGCACGTTTTCCGGCAACAAGAACGCGATCGATTTTGTGCCGGATGTCGAGGACAACACGGAGAGCTTCTTCATGTTCGCCAGCGCGTTCGGCAAGAAGTCCAATGTTGAGAACACACCTGACGACATCAGTTACATGAT
>CAYVAO010000378.1:0-2633 GCA_964448895.1 uncultured Christensenella sp. | reverse complement strand
TCCGCAAGGAAGTCGGCGCGCACGGTATCGAAGAGCGCGGCGTCTACCGCATCCATCAGTTTGAAAAACAGGAGATGATCGTCGTCTGCAAACCCGAGGAGAGCATGACTTGGTTTAACACCCTGCTCAAGAACACGATCGACTTCTTCCGTACGTTGGATATCCCCGTGCGCTCGCTGGAGTGTTGCTCCGGCGATCTCGCCGACCTCAAGGTCAAGAGCATGGACGTGGAAGCCTGGTCTCCGCGCCAGAAGAAGTACTTTGAGGTAGGCAGTTGCTCGAACCTTGGCGATGCGCAGGCGCGCCGCCTCGGCATCCGCGTGAAGAACAAGGAGACGGGCAACTATTTCCCGCATACGCTCAACAACACGGTGGTGGCCCCGCCGCGCATGCTGATCGCGTTCCTCGAAAACAACCTCCGCGCAGACGGCAGCATTGCGATCCCGGTCGCACTAAGGCCGTATTTTAGGAATAAGACGGAGATAAGATAATTCCTTTCCTTTGAAAAAGAAAGGAATCAAAGAAAACCTTAAGTGATGTGTAATAAGACCTACACAGACAGAATCAATCAAACAAAAGCGGGAGGAACACTCTCGCTTTTGTGCAAAGAAAGGATGAACGCAGATGGATTTTGAAACGTTGAAGCTGATTGAAGATGAAGCGGAGCGAACCGCGGCGACGTACGAAATATTCGATGAGGATTCGCGTCTGAACCGCAGCAAAGCCGCGCGCGTGGAGTTCATCACAACCGTGCGCGCGATCGAATCCGTTCTCAAACCCGGCGCACGCATCCTCGACATCGGCGCTGGCGCAGGAGAATACAGTCTCCATTTTGCGAAACAGGGGTATAACGTTACCGCCGTGGAGCTGTCTCCTGCAAACATTGCGGCATTAGAGAAAAAGATCAAGCCGGAACATTCCGTTCGGCTTTTGCAAGGCAACGCGTTGGATTTGTCCGCGTTTGAGGACGCAAGCTTTGATGTGGTACTGCTGATGGGGCCGCTCTATCATTTGAGCAGCGCCGCCGATCGCGACCGAGCGATTGCCGAAGCAAAGCGCGTTTGCAAACGGGATGGCGTGATTTTCTTTGCGTTTATCGGCAACGACATGGTGGTGTTGACAGAGCTGTCCTACCGTCCGCGATTCTTCTCGGAAGAGACATATGATCATGATTCGTTCAAGATCGAGGACTTTCCGTTTGTGTTCTTTACGCTGGGTCAGATGCGCGATATGCTCACGCGAAACGGCGTTGCGATTCAACGCGAGATCGCGGCGGACGGAGTCAGCGAACTCATGGAGGACACGATCAACGCGCTCAGCGAAGAAGACTATGCGCAATATGTACGCTATCATCTCTATTGCTCGGAGAAGCCGGAGATGCTGGGCAGAAGCAGTCATCTGCTGTTTGTGGGACGCTGAAAAGTTAAGAATATAGGAAAAAAGAATGCTTTTCTAAACAAAAGGAACTGCTCCCGCGGTTCCTTTTGTGCTGCTTGCGTGCAAGTCAATCTTCATAAAGCGCAGCGATGGCTCTCGCCCTGCGCCGCATCTCCGCGCGGACACGCGCAGGTTCGAGGCACTCGCAGTTATCGCCGAAGCTGAGCAGAATACCATAGTAATAGTCGTTTTCGATGAGCGGATAACGGACGATGTAGTGTTCCTCGCCGTCCGGCGAAATGTTTTCGTCAGAGACAAAGTCCAGAATGCGTTCCAGAATGGATTTATGGATGCGGAGCGTGATTTTGGTTTGCAGTTTCGCGACGATGTCGGAAGCATCCAGTTCCAGTTTTGGATGTTCCCGTGGCACGAAAGTCTCTTCCAACCGTTGCAGGTCTGACATGCGAGCGAGCTTGAATAAGCGAAAACCGTTTCTCGTGCGGCAATACCCTTGCCAATACCACTGAGTGCCCTTTAGTACCAACTGATACGGCTCGGCGACGCGCGGGATTTTGTCGCCGGAACGGTTTAGATACGTAAACGAAAGCAATTGATGCGCCTGCAACGCGGTTTTGATCTGTTCTAAATACGGTTGGACGTTTCTATTGCCCGACCACGGAGATAAGTCGATCGTGATTTGACTGGTCAGTAGATCGATCTCCTTTGCCCGCTCGACGGGGACGAAGCGCTTGACCTTCGCCAAAGCGTTCGCCAGCTCTTCGCCGCGCACGATGCCGGAAAGGCTGCTAAGCCCCATCAATATCGCGGACAGGTCGGCGGTTGAAAACACGCCTTTGTCGAGCTTGTATTGCTTCATGATCTCAAACCCGCCGTTTACACCAGAAATCGAGCGAACGGGAACCCCGGCGAGATTGATTGCATCGATGTCGCGGTAGATCGTTCGGGGTGAAACTTCAAACATGTCCGCCAGCTTCTGCGCGCCGACCCGCTCTTTTTCCAATAAAAGCAAAATGATGCTGACCAGCCGGTCGATCTTCATCCGAAGGCCTCCTTCCGCGTTTTCTTTATTTTATCACGAATTGTTGCCATAAGGATGTCAGCAAACATTCGTATAATAAAGTTCAGAGAAAATATTGGAGGATAGCGTATGCAAAAGAAAGCGCTGGTGATCATCGACATTCAAAACGATATCACGAAACACTACAGGGAGCGCCTCGGCAACATCAACCGCGCGC
>CAYVAO010000377.1:0-2634 GCA_964448895.1 uncultured Christensenella sp. | reverse complement strand
CCTCAAATTTTTAGAGAATTCGTGGTTGAATTGCGGTTCTTCCAAGGATATAATGTATTTGAAAAACCATTTCCAGCATATCACGAAAAATCTTTTAGGAGTGTGCAGTATGAAATACGACCGTATCTACAATTTTTCCGCGGGTCCCGCAACAATGCCCGTAGAAGTACTCGAAGAAGTCGCGGCGGAGATGATGAACTACAAAGGCAGCGGTATGTGCGTGATGGAAATGTCGCACCGCTCTAAGGTATATCAAACCATCATCGATGAAGCAGAGGCCGATCTGCGCGAACTCATGAATATTCCCAGCAACTACAAAGTGCTCTTCATTCAGGGCGGCGCGACGCTGCAGTTTGCCATGATTCCGGCGAACCTGATGAAGAACGGCGTTGCGGATTATATCGTCACCGGCGCATGGTCGAAAAAGGCAGCCGAAGAAGCGAAGAAGTACGGCAAAGTCAACGTCATTGCAACCAGCAAAGATAAAAACTTCAGCTATGTTCCCGATGTAAGCGATCTACCCATCGACGACGACGCGGACTATGTCTACATCTGCGAAAACGAGACGATCCATGGTACGACGTACGCGGAACTGCCGAACACAAAGGGCAAAACGCTTGTTTCCGATCAGTCGTCCATGTTCCTGAGCAAGCCCTGCAATGTCTCCGACTACGGCATGATCTATGCCGGCGTTCAGAAGAACGTTGGCCCCGCGGGTATGGTCGTCGTGATCATTCGCGAGGATTTGATCCGTACGGATCTGCCGGAATGGGTGCCGACCTATATGCGCTATGATATCCACGCGGAAAACCGTTCCATGTACAACACGCCGAACTGTTGGGCGATCTATGTCTGCGGCAAAGTATTCAAGTATCTCAAAAAGATCGGCGGCCTTTCCGCCATGCAGGCGATCAATGAGGACAAAGCGAAAGTGCTCTATGATTTCCTCGATTCCAGCAAGATGTTTACCGGCACGGTTGAGAAGAAGTATCGCTCGCTGATGAACATTCCGTTTGTCACCGGCGACGAAGCGATGGACGCGAAGGTCGTCGCTGCAACGAAGGCCGCGGGTTACGACAACCTCAAAGGCCACAAGAGCGTTGGCGGTCTGCGCGCTTCCACCTATAACGCAATGCCCAAAGAAGGCGTTGTCGCACTGGTCGACTTCCTCAAGAAGTTTGAAGCAGAGAACAAGTAACGAACGACGAATAGGGGAGAAACGCTATGATTAAAATTCTTGCCAGCGACGGCATGGAAAAGAGCGCGATCGCCGCGCTTCAGGCGAAAGGTTGCCAGGTTGACGTGAAGTTTTATGATCCGGACGCGCTTTGCGAAGCCGTACAGGATTACGACGTACTCGTCGTACGCAGCGCGACCAAGGTGCGCGAGCAGCAGATCAACGCGGCCTGCATGACCGGCAGATTGAAGCTCGTCATTCGCGCAGGCGTCGGTATCGATAACATCGACAAGGTCTGCGCCGAAGGCCGCGGCATCTCTGTCTGCAATACGCCGAAAGCCAGCTCGGACGCGGTTGCAGAGCTTGCACTGGGACATATGTTCTCCTGTGCGCGCTTTATCTCTGCCGCGGGGCACACCATGCGCGAAGGCAAATGGGAGAAGAAGGCCTACGAAGGTATCGAACTTTCCGGTAAAACCGTTGGCATCGTCGGCTACGGTCGTATCGGTCAGGCACTCGGTCGCCGTTGCCAGGCTCTGGGCATGAAAGTGCTTGCGTATGATATCTATAAGGTGCCGGAACTGGAATGCGACACCATGCGTTATGTCGAAATGGACGAGCTGCTTTCCACCTCCGATATCATCTCGCTGCATGTTCCGTCCCTGCCCGGCCAACCGCTGGTCAGCCGCGACGCGCTCGCGAAGATGAAAGACGGCGTGATCATCATCAACACCTCGCGTGGGACCAATGTCGACGAAGCGGCGCTTCTCGAAGCGCTCGACAGCGGCAAAGTCTACGGCGCGGGCCTTGATGTGTTCGCGGAAGAACCGAGCAAGAACGAGGCGCTCTACAAGCATCCCCGCGTGAGCAGCACGCCGCACATCGGCGCCTCCACGCAAGAAGCGCAGGCGAGAATCGGTGTTGAAATCGTCGATTTGATCTCGAAAGCCTTCAATCTGTAAGTCATTCGATCGCCGCATTCAAACTCCGGTGTTCAGCACCGGAGTTTTTCTTGCGTGAAAAACTGTACTGATCATAGAAAAAGGGCCACGAACACAAGATATAGAGTTTGGTTTCGACGTAACATACAATATTTTGTATCGAATTATAAGATAATTTATGAAATATTTCTGAACAAAAGATTTGTTTATACAGGTTATGCAGAGCATATGCAAATATTATTGCAATGTTACTCTTGCAAGATGCGAATTTTGAGCCATATTTTACGTAGTTTTGATCTTTGGTTCTATTTTTTCAACAATTGTCCACAGTCTATCCACTGAATATATCAATATTTGGTATGCAGTATCGTCTCTTGACACAAAATATAGCGGCAGTTAAACTGATATTGCACACCAAACGGGGAGGGATTCGAGATATGTTTCAAATGATCACCAAGCGCGACGTGCACCAGGAAGCGTTTGCCCGTCTCATGAGAAAACATGCGAAGTGGAGGG
>CAYVAO010000376.1:0-2659 GCA_964448895.1 uncultured Christensenella sp. | reverse complement strand
TTGAGCCGGAAGACCGCGACCTAAGTGCCAGGCGCGCCGATGCAATCTGCGATGCGCTGGAAGACGAGCTGATCGATTGCTCTGCTTTTTTGATCCATCCGGTCGTGGTTGTGGTGATTCGAACACAACTTCTGGAAGAAGAAGCGTTGATGACTAAACTGCGCTCGCTTGAAAAAACACAAAAACTGCGCTTTGGTGTTTGCGAGGCGCTTTTGGGATTCGCCTATTTTCCACATAGGCTCGCTTTGGCGAAATGTGCATTGAACCGCGCGGAAGCGTTTGACGGCGCTGCACGTTTTTCAGACGGCTTTGATCGAGAATTAGTGGCTGAATCTTTTGCAGAGATTCCCAAAGAATTGATCTGTATGCGCTCCGTTCTGGCGCTCGCGCGGTCGGATCAGGCGCACGAAACCAGCTATCTGGAAACGACGCGACAGTACGTAAAGAATCGATTCAACGCGGTCAAGACCGCCAATGCGCTCTTTATTCATAGAAGCACGTTCTTATATCGATTGGAACGGATGAAATCGCAGTTTGGATTGGATCTGGAAGACGAAAATCTATCGCTGCTGCATTTAACGCTGTCGCTGGAGATCGCGAAAGAATTGATTTTATAGAAGATACTTCAGTTAATACCGCCCGTAAAACGGATGGCTTGCTTTGGCTATTAGCATACTAGCGTCTCAATGAGTTACTTTCATGGCGTTCAAACTGCCTGTATCATCTTGCTTTCTAGAGTATGTTTCTAAAAAAGCCTATACACAAGATTTATCTTCGATTCGCATGTGCGCATAGCGGGTGGTTTGTTGTTCCGCCCGATTCGCGGTCGGAACGCACTGAAGTCGCTCATTAGAAATCGCCCGGCAGTGATGCCGGGCGATTCGTTAGGGGATAGGGGTTGAGGTTTGGGGTTTTAGGGTTTTGGGGAAGCTTATTCGTAATCTTCGTCCTGCAGCGCGTCGTAGCCTTCTTCGCCGGTGCGGACTTTGATGACGTTCTCAACATTGTAGAGGAAGATCTTACCATCGCCATAGCTGCCAGTGTAGAGCGCCTTTTTCACGGTCTCAACCAGCAAATCAACCGGAACTTTCGTGATTACGACGTCAACCTGCACTTTGGGCAGAAGCTTGGTTTCGACCTCTACGCCGCGATATTTCTGTGCGTGACCCTTCTGCATACCGTAACCGAGCACGTTAGTGACGGTGATTCCGGTGATGCCGATGTCATCAAGCGCTTTTTGCAGACTCGCAAACTTGTTCTGATTGGTCACGATAGTGACTTTTGTAATCTTAGCGCCGGGATGCGTGAGGTCTTTGACAGGAATCGCAACCTCGTGCGGAACCGATGCGGCGGATTTCACAACAGCGCCAGGCCCGATGTCAAGCGCGGGAACCGTGATCATGAAGTCGGCATAGCTGCTGACAAGTCCATGCTCCGGCAGATCGAGGCCCTGAATTTCTTCTTCAGCCGAGACGCGCAGACCGTTTGTTTTCTTGATCAGGAAGAATACGCCGGTCATGGTGACGATGGTCCAGGCAGCAATTGCCGCAACGCCGAGTGCCTGAATGCCAAGCTGCGTGAAGCCGCCGCCGTAGAAGAGGCCCTTCGCCGTCATGCCGGGTGCGGTGTCTGTCGCAAAGAGACCAACAGCCAGCGTGCCCCAGAGACCGTTTACGCCGTGAACGGCAACCGCGCCGACGGGATCGTCAACGTGGAGTTTCATGTCGATGAACTCGACTGCGAGCACAACGAGGATACCGGCAACGCCGCCGATGACGACCGCGCCGAGCGCGTCAACGTTTGCGCAGGGAGCCGTAATCGCAACAAGGCCTGCCAGAGAACCGTTGAGCGACATCGAAACATCGGGCTTGCCGTTTTTGATCCAGGTAAAGAGCATGGTCACAACGGTTGCAACACCCGGGGCGATGGTGGTGGTCAAGAAGATGGAGCCGAGCTGCGGAACGCTGAGCGCGGCTGCGCCGTTGAAGCCATACCAACCAAACCAGAGGATGAACACGCCGAGAGCGCCGAGCGTGATGGAGTGGCCGGGAATCGCGCGGGAAGTCTTTTTACCGGTCTTTGCGTCTTTGAAGTATTTACCGATGCGCGGCCCGAGGATCGCGGCGCCGATGAAAGCTGTGATACCGCCGACCATGTGAATCGCGGAGGAACCGGCGAAATCGATATAACCGAGGTTGAAGAGCCAGCCTTGCGGATTCCAAACCCAACCGGCTTCGATCGGGTAAATCACCAGGCTGATGATCGCGCTGTAAATACAGTATGCCGAGAATTTTGTGCGCTCTGCCATTGCGCCGGAGACGATGGTCGCCGCTGTGGCACAGAACACCAGGTTGAAGACGAAGCTTGAGAAATTGAATTCCGCAAAGTTCGTGAAGATCTGGAAATCCGGCAAACCGATTACGCCGAACACATAGTTCTCGGACATCATGAGGCTGAAGCCGAGCAGTACGAATACGACGGTACCGATGCAGAAGTCCATCAGGTTTTTCATGATGATGTTGCCCGCGTTCTTAGCGCGCGTAAAGCCGGTCTCGACCATCGCGAATCCGCCCTGCATGAAGAACACGAGCGCAGCGCCGATTAAGAACCATACCGGAAATACGACGCCATTGACTGTATCCAGAATTTCTGACATACC
>CAYVAO010000375.1:0-2669 GCA_964448895.1 uncultured Christensenella sp. | reverse complement strand
TGTTTAACCATCAGGAAGGTTTCGTCGACTGCGGCATCTACCACAACATGCACAACGCGCGATACTTCATCGGCAGCGGCACGGGCGGCTCGCTCCTGCATGCACTGGCTGCTATCAATCCTGTCAACGTCGCGGGCGTCTATACCCTCGGCGGCAGGCTCTCCCCGCGCGCTAAGGCGCAATCTGCCGGAGCCGCAGTTTCCGCGATTCTCTGCAATGCAGACGCGGATTCTCGCGAACTCTTTCTTTCGCTCAACAAGGCGGAACAGATCGGCGACGGCGTGTACGCAAACCCCGTCAACGATGCGGCGTTTGTGTGCACCGAGTGGTCGGAATCCATCGAAATCGATGCCAGTGTAATCCGTTCCGGTTGGGAGCGGCTGTTCTCGAAGGTGTGCAGGCCGAATTGCAGCGCGCTTGGCGATATGGGCCCGCGCACCGTTCGCGACGACTACCGCTTTATCGTGCACGAAAACGACACGCGCCTGGGCGACAACGGCAATGTTGCGCACACGTGGTTTGAGTTTGTTCCGACTTGTGTAAAAGAAAACCCGACCAAACCCGTTCCGCTGATGCTCTTCAACCACGGCGGCGCGGACACGCCGGGCAACATCGCCAACACGATCAAGATGCACGAAATCGCGGAAAAAGAGGGATTCCTGCTCGTTTACCCGTGGGCGACCGCGCGCTGGGGCTGGAATCAGGATATGGTGCCGGAGCAGCCGGACGATGTGAGCTATCTTGCCGCGCTGATTGCGTATATGAAGAGCGCCTATGCGGTGGACGACACGCGCGTCTACATCGGCGGCTTTTCCAACGGTTCGGCCATGTCGCAGGTGTTCGCCATGACGAACCCGGAGCTTATCGCCGCCGTGATTGCGGACAACACGCGCTTTTGCCAGAACCGCAACACTCGTCCCTTTGCCATCGCGGGTTGTAAAAAGCTCCAGTACGACTATCGCATGCCGGTGTTCTACACCTATGGCACGCGGGATATCGAATACCCCGCCGTGCGCGGCAGCGGACAGCAGGTGCAGTATGATTTCTGGAAATCCTACAACAACATCACCTGCAAGGAAACGCCGTATATCGCGGACGCGGACAGCTCCGGCGTCGGCGTACCGGGCGATGTGATCGAGACCTATTATCCCAATCCGCGCTATCCCGCGCGCAAGTATACGACGCACCGGTTCTTTTCCAACGACGCTGTGCCGCTGAACCTGTATAACTATTCGCTTGCAGACGGCAAAGGGCATGACTGCAACCCGGAGGAAGCATGGCTTGGCTGGAACTATATCAAGCAGTTCCGGAGAATGCCGGATGGTTCGCTCTGGGTCGAACACGCCTGAGAAACAATCCGTCTGATCGAAGGAGACATCTTTGGGAAAACTACGCTTTAATTATCGCAGCGAAGTGCTCGGACACTATGTGGATATCACCGTCGTCTACCCGACGGACACCTATCGCCTGCCGGAGACGGACGCGCTGAAAAACCGCTCTCACGGCCTGTTGATTCGCGAGAAGAAGGATTTTTTCGCGCCGGGAATGAAGTTTCAAACCGTGTATCTGATGCACGGCGGCGGGGACGACGACACACTGACCTACCGCTACACCAACGCGGAGGCATTCGCGCAACGAAACCACGTCATGCTCGTGACCCCGAACATCGCGAACAGCTTTGGAGCGGATACCTGTTATGGCGTGCCGTATCAAACGTTTATCACCGAGGAACTGCCGCTGGTGATCCAGACGCTGTTTGCCTCCTCGCCCAAGCGTGAAGATAATTTCATCATGGGTTACGCAATGGGCGGAAACGTAGCGCTCGCAGCCGCGCTCGCGCGGCCGGATCGCTACACCGCCTGCGTAGACCTCTCCGGCGGAATCGGTATGACGCTGGATGTCGAAACGTTGATGAGCGAGCTCTACAGCGAGCATTTTTCGAAGTATTTTCCGCTTTATGGCGCGACGTTTGGCAAGGCGGAGGAAGTAGCGGGCTCCCGCTTTGACCTTCACGCCGTCGCGCTGAAGAATCGCGCATCGGGTCAGCCCGAGTGTCACTTTACGCTCGTCTGCGGCAGCAAGGAGTTTATCCGTCTTCGGATGGAAAACGATGCGCGCATCCTAAAGGAACTGGACTTCGATGTGGACTATATCGTCGCGGAAGGTTACGACCACGATTTTAAGATGTGGAACGACTACATCGAACTTGCTCTCGACAAACTTTTGCCGCTCAAGCGCGCGGCGATCTATCCCGATGAGGCATAGCGGACGATAGGTGCTTGATGAACCGGGCATCCCAACGCAGGGTGAGTTGACGGTTCTTCAAAAGAAAGTTATATTGAAATCAGACGATCGTCGCTAGAGAACAGCCGGTTTTGCTGGCAGCATTTGTCCAACGCAACTTCAATCAAAAGGTGGGGTAAACATTGAACCTGCTTTCCTACAACTCTCCGGTCATGCGTTTCTTGGAGCGTGTGTTTGATATCCTTGTGCTCAATCTCATGACGCTCGTGCTTTGCATTCCGCTGATCACAGCCGGTGCTGCCATGACCGCGCTGTATAAGACGCTGTTCGACATTCGCCAGCAAAAAGGACGCTCGGTGTTTGGCTATTGGCAGACGTTTCGCGCTGAGTTTCGTCCGGCGCTTCCGCTGGGGCTGCTCGCGATC
>CAYVAO010000374.1:0-2689 GCA_964448895.1 uncultured Christensenella sp. | reverse complement strand
AGTCGTCATTGACGCGTTATGCACAAGCGAATACAATGAAAATATCAATTGTCTCCTGGTGACAGAAAACAACGGAAACAGATCGACCCAAGAAGCTTGACTTTTGAACGAGAACACCCATAGCAAGACAAATCTGTCGTACGCTTGATCAATCATAGAGGCGGTGAATGGAGCTTGAAGAAAAAACCAGCTCTCTTTTTGTGGATCATATTAAGTATTACGCTGTTAGCCGCGGCGGGGATTCTTTTCTTAAACTTGCAGAAAAGACCGAACGATGCGCTTGGGCAGGATAAAGAGTCGATCTCGGTTGTGCTGGACGATAACTATCCGCCCTATATCTTCCGTGACTCCAATGGAGAATTAAAGGGGATACTGGTTGATCAATGGGCACTTTGGAGTGAAGAAACCGGCGTAAAGGCGGAAATATACGCCATGGACTGGGCGGATGCGCTCGCGGGAATGCAGGCGGGCGAATATGACGTTATCGACACAGTATTTGTCAATGAAGAGCGTAAAACTTGGCTGGATTTTTCGGTACCGTATGCGACAATTGACGTGCCAATTTATCATAGTAACAAGATTGGCGGCATCACCGACGCGGCGTCGCTGGTTGGCTTTACGGTTGCGGTCAAGGCGGGGGATGCTTGCATTCCGGTTTTACAAGACGCGGGTGTGACCAGCATTGTCGAGTATCCGAGTTATGAGGCGGTCATTGACGCAGCAAAGAGTGGAGCGGTCAGTGTTTTTGTCGTGGACGAACCTGCCGCGCTGTATTATCTCTATCAAAAGGGCATTGCAAACGATTTTAGCAGGAGCCAATCGCTATATTCCGGCCAGTTTCACCGCGCGGTGAAGAAAGGCGATTCGGCGATGCTTGCGCTGCTGGAAAGCGGTTTTTCGCAAATTTCGAGCGAGAAACTGCACAAAATCGACGACAAATGGTTTGGCCGCGAGGGGACCTTGCTCTATTTTCGTTACTATCTGCAGTCTGTTTTGATCACGATCTTCGTCGTCGGTGCGGTGATTCTCTGGGTCTCGCTCTGGAATCAGCGGCTGAGAAAAGAAGTGCGGAAGAAAACGCAGGAGCTGGTGCACGAAAAAGAACTGCTCGACATTACGCTGCAATCCATCGGCGATGGCGTGGTTGCGACGGACGTGAATGGAACGATCACGCTGCTCAATCCAACTGCGCGCCGCATGACCGAGTGGGGAGAAGACGCGGTGGGCGAGAATTTTACGACGGTCCTGCGCTTGATCAACGAAGAGACGGAGGAACCGGTCTCATCCCCGATTGAAAAAGTGCTGGAGACTGGCGAAATCGTAGGGCTCGCGAACCATACCGCGCTGATCAACCGCAGCGGCGGAAAAACGCCCATCGCGGACGGAGCCTCGCCGATTCGGGATGCGATGGGTCAGATCTATGGCGTTGTGATGGTGTTTCGCGACGTAACGCAGGAAAAACAGCAGCGCGATGAGATTGAGCACATCATGTCTCACGATGCGATGACAGGATTGTTTAACCGCTGGTATATGGAGCGGTTGCTGGCCCGGTATGATCGGCAAACGCAGGATAGCTGCGTCGTGATCATGGGCGATCTCAACGGCCTCAAGCTTGTCAACGATGCGTTCGGCCACTATGAGGGCGATCGCTTTATTCGTAAGATTGCGGCTATCCTCAAAAGCAGCTGCGGGCCAAGGGACACCGTCTGCCGCTGGGGTGGCGACGAGTTTTTGATCTTGATGCCGGAGGCGGGTGCCAAGGATGCGGAGCAGGTGATCGAGCGAATTTCGGCGCACTGTAAGGAAGAGAGCGACGAAAAGCTGCAACTCAGCATCGCGCTGGGGTACGCGCTCAAGACAGGCGAAAAAGAGAGCATTCGCGACGTATTGCGCGAGGCGGAGCAACTGACCTACCGGCGTAAACTGATGATCGAGAAGAGCTTTCGAAGCAGCGTGATCAATGCGCTTTTGGCGACACTCGCCGCAAAGAGTGAAGAGACGGAGGAGCACGCCGAACGATTGCAGCAGTATTGCGCGCAAACGGGAAAGATTCTCGGCATCTCCAACAAAGAGATGGACGAGATGTCGCTGTTTGCCATGCTGCATGATATCGGAAAAGTGGGGATAAACGATGCGGTGTTATCAAAGCCCGGTGCTTTGACAGACGCCGAGTGGTTGGAGATGCGAAAACATCCCGAGATCGGGTTCCGCATTGCGCAAAACAACGTCGACCTCGCGCCGATTTCGGAATATATCCTTTCCCACCATGAGCGTTGGGACGGCAAGGGCTATCCGCGCGGATTGCACGGGGAGGAGATACCGGTGCTTGCGCGCATTCTCGCGATTGTGGACGCGTTTGACGCGATGACCAACGAGCGCATCTATAGCAAGCCCAGAAGCCCGGAGACAGCCGCACAGGAGATTTTGCGCTGTGCCGGTACGCAGTTTGACCCAACCATCGCGCGCGTGTTTGTCGAGCAGGTGCTGGGGTTTTAAATTGAGCTGAGGATAATCAGAACCCCGCCGTTTTTATTCGGCGGGGTTCTGTGTTGTTTGCGCTTATTCGAGTTCGAAAGCGCCCGTATAGAGCTGGTAATATTTTCCGCCTTCGTCGATGAGGTGCGCGTGGTTGCCGCGCTCGATGATGCGGCCGCTCTCGAGCACCATGATCACATCGGAATTTTGCACC
>CAYVAO010000373.1:498-2704 GCA_964448895.1 uncultured Christensenella sp. | reverse complement strand
AGTCGCTCCAGCGCGGCGCGGCAAAAGCGGGGCTATCGTACAGCAACGCGTGGCTAACCCTCAACCGCATGGAAGAAGCGCTTGGCTGCCGACTGGTCGAGCGCAAGCTCGGCGGAGCCACCGGCGGAGGCAGCAGTCTCACGCAGGACGGACTCGACTGGGTGGCGCGTTACCGCCGCCTCGAAAAGGAATTGTCCGAGGCGCTGCTCACGATTCAACACAAGGAATTCAATTAAGACACATCGTTTGCACGAAAGAATCGAAAAACAACCGACTTATCTAAAGAATTTTCATACTGTTAGACTGATCTAAAGCACGATTTTTGTTTCTTCTTACTAATAAAGACGTCCTATAATGCTTAATAGAAGTTTTGGCCATTTCCCCGAAGTGGTTTTTATACTTCATCAATTGTAATAACAATAGATGAAAGGTTTGAAGAAGGCTATTCCCCCGAAGGGGTTTTTATACTTCATTCAGAAATGAGAGGAGAACCGTTCTTGAGAGATTTTGTGTATCTTGCTCCGGAAACGCTGGAGGAGGCCGCCGCGCTCAAGCTGGAGCACGACGACAAGGCGATCTTCATGGCGGGCGCAACCGATGTGATCATCCGTCTGCGCGACCACCTGATCGCACCGGATTTCGTGATCGACCTGAAGAATATTCCGGATATCGACGGCATCACGTTTTCCGAGACCGAAGGGCTGCACATCGGCGCGCTGGCGACCATGACGCAGATCGCGACAAACGAACACGTGCTGCGGCACTATCCCTATCTTGCGGAGGCCGCGTCTTACGTCGGCGGACGGCAGATTCGCAACCGCGCAACCTGCGTGGGCAATATCGTGAACGCTTCCCCGCTGGCGGACACCGCAACCCCGCTGTATTGCCACAACGCGGTTGTGGAAATCTACGGCCTGCCGGGCTGCCGGGAAGTTCCGATTCAGGAATTCATTCTCTTCGTGCGTAAGGTCGCGCTCAAGCCGGGCGAACTCGTCACCGGCATCCGCGTGCCTTATTTGCCCGAAGCAAAAGGCGTTTTCCGCAAGGTTGCGCGCCGCAACGAGGTGGATCTCTCCACCGTTTGCGGAACGATTGTGAAAGCCGGCGAGAGCTACCGCGTCGCGATGGGTTCCGTGGCTCCCACGCCGCTGCGCCTGCCGAAGACAGAAACGCTGCTAGAAGGCAAACCGCTGACCGACGCGTTCATCCAAGAGGCCGCGGCGCTTGCCGCAACCGAAGTCACCCCCATCGACGACGTGCGCGCGGATCGGCAATACCGGCTGGACATCGTGTCATACCTCGTGCGCGACGGGCTCACGAAACTGCGCTGAGGAGGAAATCAATATGGATTATTGTGTCAAGTTTTGCGTTAATAACGAGCCGGTTGAGCTGACCGTTTCCGGTAGCGAAACACTGCTGCACGTGCTGCGCGAAAAGCTGGGCTACACCGGCACCAAAGAAGGCTGCGGCGCGGGCGAATGCGGCGCCTGCACCATCATCATGGATGGCCAGGCCGTCAACGCCTGTCTCGTGCTCGCGCCCGAAGTCAACGGCAAGGTCATCACCACGGTGGAAGGACTTGCCCATGGCGACGAGCTCAGCCCGCTGCAGGAATCCTTTATCGACCACGCCGCGCTGCAATGCGGCTTTTGCACCCCCGGCATGCTCATGAGCGCCGAGGCGATGCTCCGCGAAAATGCGCATCCCACGCGCGAAGAGATCAACCGCAATATGTCCGGCAATCTCTGCCGCTGCACGGGATATAAGAAGATCGTGGAAGCCATTGAAGACGTGATTGCAAAGGGGGTTTACGAGAAATGAACGTCGTAGGACAAGAAGGTGAACACCTCGAAACGACCGTCGTCGGACAATCCGTTGAGCGCCTGGACGCGATTAAAAAAGTAACCGGCACCGCCGTGTTTGCGGACGATATCCAGTTTTCCCGTCCGCTTTATGCGCAGGTGGTGCGCTCTCCGCACGCGCCCGCAAACATTCTCTCCATCGATCTCACCGCGGCGCAATCTCTACCGGGCGTGCGCAGCGTGATCACGGGCGAATGCTACAAAAAGCGCGCGGGACTCTATCTGGAAGATAAAAACTTTATCGCGGTCGGCAAAGCGCGCTATCGCGGCGAGCCGGTTGCGGCGGTTGCGGCGGATTCGCCGGAGCTCGCGCGCCGTGCATGCGAACTCGTGAAGGTGGAATA
>CAYVAO010000373.1:0-488 GCA_964448895.1 uncultured Christensenella sp. | reverse complement strand
CCCTGGAGGGTAGGAAGCCGGCTGCTCCCATCATCCACCCCGATCTTGGCGCCTACAAAGTGCTGCCGATCTTTTATCCGCAGCCCGGAACCAACATCTCGCACCACTACGTGCTGAGAAAGGGCGACGCGGACAAGGCGTTTGCCGAGGCGGATCGCGTATTCGACAATAGCTTTTACATTCCTCACGTGCAGCATGTGCCGATCGAGCCGCACGCCTGCACCGCGCAGTATATGCCGGACGGCGACCTGACCATCTGGGCCGCGTGCCAGAGCCCGTTTGCCGTGCGCCGCGCGCTGGCGGAGACGTTTGATTTTCCGCTCAACAAGATTCGCGTCATCAGCAAGGCCGTCGGCGGCGGATTCGGCTGCAAGGCGGGCACGACGCTGGAAGGCATCGTGATTCCGCTGGCGATGCTCAACCCCGGCCGACCGGTCAAGATGACCTACCCGCGTGAGGACGAGGTCCAGACCGCCTACGTGCGTCAG
>CAYVAO010000372.1:932-2707 GCA_964448895.1 uncultured Christensenella sp. | reverse complement strand
GCGGCTGGTAAAAAAAGATGATCGCACTCTCCACCAACCGAACGGAATACCGCAACGATATCGCCGAAGAGATTCGGCTTTTTCTCGGTTTGGCGGAAATTGTTTTATTGGAAGAGATCGACCTTGCTTCCGCGGAGATGATCTTTGATTTGCAACTTGTGCAGAACGACAGGAATTTCACGGTTTTTGCGCGCGTAAATAGTCTGGAAGAAACAGAAACATTTATTCTTTCAGAAAATGCTTCGCCGTTAGAGAAAAAGAAGCTTGAAAAGCGCGCGCTGAAGCTCGCCTGCTATCATCTGCTCAAGCGGCTCTATCCGGAGGTCACGACACCGTGGGGATCGCTGACCGGCATTCGCCCGACGAAGCTTTTTCGGGAACTGTCGCAAGAGGGTGGAGAAGAATCCGCGCGCAAGCAGTTTATCGACTTATTTGATGTTTCGGAAGAGAAGACAAATCTCGCCGCGCGCATCTGCGCCGTGCAGGAGCCTTTTATCCGCTCCGTTCAGCCGAACGAAATCGATGTATACGTCGGTATTCCGTTTTGCAAGACAAAGTGCTTATACTGTTCGTTCCCGAGTGAAGTGCTGGGCAAGCAGGACCGACTCACGCAATATCTAACCTTGCTCAAACGCGATATCGAGGCGGGCGCTGCTTTGGTAAAAGAGCGCGGCTTTTCCATTCGCTCGTTTTACATGGGCGGCGGCACGCCTACGGTGCTCAGCGCAAGCCAGATGGACGAGCTCTTATCGTTTCTCCTCGGCCAATACGGAAGATTCGGTCTTGAGGCGACCGTTGAGGCGGGAAGGCCTGATACCATCGACCACGACAAACTGCTCGTGCTCAAACAACATGGAATCAACCGCATCTCGATCAATCCGCAGACGATGAACGACGAAACGCTGCGCCGCGTTGGCAGAAGCCACACGGCGGAAGATATCGTGCACGTCTATGAGCTTGCGCGGGAGATCGGATTTGATTCGATCAACATGGATCTCATCGCAGGGTTGCCCGGCGAGACAAATGAAGACATGCAGAAAAGCTGCGATGCGATCCTGCGACTTGCGCCGGACAATCTCACCGTGCATTCGCTCGCGATCAAGCGTTCCTCCACGCTCAAAAAGGAACTGGACGATCACGCGCTTGCCAGCGCGAGTCAGGCGGAGGAGATGACGGGAATTGGAGCTTTTTGCGCGGCAAGTATGGGCATGAACCCGTATTATATGTACCGCCAGAAATACATGAGCGGAATTCTGGAGAATGTTGGTTACGCGTTGCCGGGCAAAGAGTGCGTCTATAACATCGACATGATGGAGGAGACCGCAAGCATTCTTTCACACGGAGCCGGGACTATGACAAAACGTGTGTTTTACGGGCAGAACCGGATCGAGCGGCTGCCGAGTCCGAAAGATGTTCCGACCTATCTGAATAAGCTGGAGCGGTTGATTGCTGATAAAGAGTTGTTTTTCCGGTAAATATGGCAAAAAGGCTGCAATAACGCAGCTGAAACGATTGACAGCAGGGGTTCGCGTCGTTATAATATGCTGGAAACAGGTGAAGAACGGGAGAGTAGTCCGAATCAAATCGCAGCAGAGAGCGAAACGCTTGGTGTAAGTTTCGTAGGCGAGGATCGGATGAACGGCACCCGCGAACCGCGCGGCTGAAAGGGGAAATCTCCTCATAAGACGCGACGTAACTCCGGCGTTAACGGAAAACAGAGTGGAAGGAATTCGGCAAAGACAGCCGGTTCGTTCAATCAGGGTGGCACCGCGGGT
>CAYVAO010000372.1:0-922 GCA_964448895.1 uncultured Christensenella sp. | reverse complement strand
TCCCTAGAGGATCGGAGCCTGCTTTATTTATAAAATTTTCTGGTATAATAGAAGGTAATCTATACACGGAGGTCGATTATGGCAGCCTACAAGGCCCCGAAGGGAACAAAGGACGTACTCCCGGATCAAAGCTATCAGTGGCAGTTTTTGGAGGCACGGATTCGCGAGATCGTCAAGAAATATGGTTTTCAGGAAGTTAGAACCCCGGTGTTTGAGCACACGGAGCTTTTCCTGCGCGGCGTTGGCGAAACGACGGACATCGTGCAAAAAGAGATGTACACCTTCTTAGACAAGGGTGAGCGCTCGATTACCCTCAAACCGGAAGGCACAGCCGGCGTTGTTCGCATGTTTGTGGAAAACAACCTCTTTGGCGACACGCAGCCGACAAAGATGTTTTATCTCTATAGCCCGACGTTTCGCTACGAGCGCCCGCAGGCGGGACGGCTCCGCGAGCACCACCAGTTTGGCGTGGAGTTCTTTGGCGCGAGCAAACCCAGCGCGGACGCGGAGTGCATCGCCGTCGCTACGGAATTGCTGAGCAGCCTCGGCTGCGGCGGACTGACCGTTCGCCTCAACAGCATAGGCGACCCGAACTGCCGCCCGCACTATCACGAGGCGCTCAAAGGGTATCTGCATGAGCATTACGACGCGCTCTGCGACACCTGCAAGCTTCGCTTGGAAACAAACCCGCTTCGCGTGCTGGATTGCAAAGTCGAGAGCTGCCAGAAGATCGCAAACGGAGCTCCCGTCATCAGCGACTATCTCTGCGACGATTGCCGCGATCACCAGAATCAGCTACTTAAGCTGCTGGACGGCATGGGCATTCGCTACGTCATCGATCCGCGGCTCGTGCGCGGACTCGATTATTACACCAAGACCGTGTTTGAAATCACCTCGGAGAGCATCGGTTCCCAGAGTGCGG
>CAYVAO010000371.1:0-2713 GCA_964448895.1 uncultured Christensenella sp. | reverse complement strand
GGTTTGGTGTTCCATCAGCCAAATATAGTCCATGTCGGATAAATATACGCCGGATTATAGATCTACTTCCGTTTCGACCGCAGTAATCCAATTCTGATCGTGCAAGTCCATCTCGACAGCCGTGCAAAACACCTCAAGATCGCTCTGCATACGCTCGAAGTTTATCCAATAGCTCTCATGGCTACGTTGTAAAACATTTTGAAATCCAAGTGCCGCAAATGTATGACGGATATTATATGCCGTGGTGTGAAAGTTTCTTGCTGCACGCTCGCTGTTCATATCCGGCCAAAGGTGCATGCATATCGTATCCCGAGAGATCGGCTTCCCCCGCTGGTTGATCAACAACGCCAGCAGCTCCGCCGTCTTCTCTGTTCGAAAAGCGACGACGCGGGAAAAATCCGGCCCGATGCGTACATGAAACGAGCCAAAAACACAGCAGCGCAACACCTCGGGTTGCAAGGCGGTCCGCTCTCTTCGATATCGTAGTACGCGTTCGATTTGCGTCTGAACATCCTCCGGTTGAACGGGCTTTAGCAGATATCCGATTGCATTTTGCTGATAGGCTTTGAGCGCGTATTGTTCGTGCGCCGTTACAAAGATGATCTCCAGATTCGGATCACGCTCAGTGAGACGCTCTGCGAGCGCGAGCCCGCTCATCTGCGGCATTTCCACATCGAGAAACGCAACCTCCGGCCGAACGCTATTTTGATTGAGGATAGCGTCCTCCGGATTTTGATAGCCGCCGGCAAATGACACATTCGGCAGATCCTTCAGGATTCGTTCCAGTCGCATCAGCGACATGATCTCGTCGTCTACCGTTATCACTCGCATGTGTTTTGCCCGCCCTGTTCTTTCGGAATGCGGAAGCTGACGGTTGTACCCTCGCCTTCCACGCTGGCAATCATTAAACCGTGTCCATACTTATGCATCAAACGATTGTGGATGTTGACCAATCCTACGCTTTTCGAAGGAACGGTTAAAATCGTTCGTAATTTTTCTTCCGCTATTCCTGCGCCATCATCGGAAATCATCACAATAATATCTTGCCCTTGCTGTTGAATGCGCACCAGCACTTTTTCAGACCCTGCCTTTTTTCGCACGCCGTGACGAATCGCGTTCTCCACAAGCGGCTGTATCGAAAGCTGAGGCAAAAGAAAGCTTTCCGTATACTCAATCGCATACTCCACCGATAGGTCAACAAACCGCGCCTGTTCAATCTCCACATAACTGCGAACATGCGAAAGTTCTTTTTCGATCGTTATGCAGTCTTCCAGATTATCAAACACGAAACTTTGCCGAAGATACTGGGCAAGTGAGTTGATCAGCTTGCTCGCCTTTGGCGGGTCAACCACACAATATTCGTCGATTACCGAGAGCGTGTTATACAAAAAATGCGGTTTAATTTGCGACTGTAAGAACGCCAACTCCGTCTGCCGAATGCGGTCTTTGAGCTTTTCGCTTTCCAGCAATTGGGTCGAGAGTTGTTGCACGCTGCGAAAGCTCTCCGCATAGTCACTCGAAATCGCAAACGATTCGAAAAGAAGAAATACAAAGAACCCAAAAGCAGAAATTTCGCCCAGCATGTTGTCTATCTTGCCCATTTGATAGAGCGTGTCATGCAGCGTCAGGCACAAAAGAAGCACGACGGAGGCAAACATCGGCGTCGCGTTTTTCCTCCCGTGCAGTACCGCTCGCGCCAGCATGCTCAACGTATAAAGAATATTGACAAACAGCAGCGCCTCCGCCACGATTACATACTGGGTAAAAACCGACACCGGAAGCAGCAGTACCAGCAGAGATCCCACCGCGCCAAATCCGAAAACGGTAAACGCAAAGGGTTTGGAGAATTCATTGGGAAACCGGCGCGACATCAAATAAAGCATGATCGGATAAAACAGCAGAATGGCCAGATAGTCACACCGGACAATCAACGAAAACGGAAACGCTGGAAACAGCCGGACAATCATTCGATCCCCGTTCACCATGATCCGCATGGAGGCGCCAATGCAGAGCAGAACAAACAGCAAACTTTGCTTCTCGCGGCGCAGCAGATAGGTGCTGGCGTAATAGACGGCAAGCGTTAAAAACGCGCCTACAAAAAACAAATCTCTATATAGGATGGTACGGTTCAGAGCGATGATTTGATCCTCTGATCCGATGTAGATCGAGTGCCACATTCCATTTCGCGCATAGATATAATTTGAAGTTTGAACCGTGAGTTCTACCTCTGAAGCAGACGGAATAAAGTAGGCAGTCTGCGGTAAAAACGCAGGAACAAATCCCTCTGCCGATTTGGATACTACTCCATTTTCCGCCAATGTTTTATTGTCTATCGCTACTTGAAAGGAAACCGAAAGCAATGGAATATACAAACCATATTTCACGCCGGGCGTTAACCCCCGGAGTGTCATTTGATAGGTTCCATATCCAAAGCCGTCCAGCGGCTGACCCTCATACAACAACCCGTTCCAGACGCCGGGAATTCTTGCAGTCATTCCCGATTGTGCGTCATCGTTCGCTACCGACGTTTCCAATTGGTTCCAGTAGAGCTTCCAGTCGCCACTGAGTGCAACCATTTCTCCACTATATGCCGAAAGATCGACTGTGCCGTTTTTGACGGGCGTTTCAGCGGTCAGCTTTTTTTGCAGAAGCATGCACGACACCGCAGCGATGCTGATCAAAATGAAGCTTAGAAGTGCAACTTTTCCGGCTG
>CAYVAO010000370.1:1038-2716 GCA_964448895.1 uncultured Christensenella sp. | reverse complement strand
CGAAATGTTCAAGTATGCGACGGATCTGCGCAGCATGACGCAGTCCCGCGGTTCCTTCACAAGCGAGTTCGTCCGCTATGAGGACGTACCCGGCAACATCGCCAAGAAGATTATCGAATCGGCGAAGAAGGAAGAAGAAGAGGAAGAATAATCGGATTTCGATGCGGAGGGCGGGATTACCCGCCCTCCGTTTGCATCTAAATCCAGTTGACAGGAGGAAGATTTTATGCCAAGAACGATTGCGAAAGTTGACCGACAGGTTACGATTCTGTTGGATATCATGTTTTGGAGCAATGCGGTCGTGCTGCTGTTCATTGCTGTGATCAACGCGATCAATCTCTCGCGTGTGAATTCGGGGCAAACCGCGCTGATTACGACAGCAACGCCATCGTTGGTTTTAGTTGTCAGTTTCGCTATTGTTATGTATCTTGGTTACAACTGTTTCAGTTCACTCGCAACAAAACGGCGCTTAAGCGGCGTATCGATTACGATCGATGAAGCAGGGGTATCCGGCTTATCGTTGCCAAACCCTACGACAGGTGAGCAGGGGGAAGCGTTCTCTATCCCATACTCACAAATTTCCGAGGTCAGCATTGTTGAAGTGTCGATTACCAAGAAACACACGACGTCGTCTCTTAAGATTGAAGCTGGCGAGCGCGCCTACTATGTGCCTGCGCCGGAAGGGGTCAAGTAACTCGTGCGTGAGATTGCGGATCAGATGACGGGGAAATAGAGATGATTAGATCAGTGATCTAGTCACAGCGATGTTAATCAAGTCGGTTGCATGCAATCGACTTTTTTGCTATATTATGGTTAGATGATGTAAACAGACATCAAACATTTGAAGATGACTGGAAAGGAAGTTAAAAATATATGAAGCGGCTTGTTATTATTTTGATCAGCGTGTTATCACTTGCGTTCTTTGCCGTCGCCTGCGCGAGCGGATCAACGAGCGAAGCGGCTACCGCGACGGCGGCGGTCAGCGACAGCGCAACGAGCAGCGCAGCCAACGACGCGACAACGACGGATTCCGGGAGCGCGACTGCAACGGCGGATGCCGCAGCAAACGGAACGCTGGAACTCACATTGGATCAGTTGAAACAATATGACGGAAAAAACGGCAACCCCGCTTATGTTGCGGTCGATGGAATCATCTATGACGTAACGAATGTAAAAGCATGGAAAAACGGGGAACACAACGGCTATTCCGCCGGAAACGACTTGACAGATATCATTAAAAACAAATCTCCGCACGGTGTGAAGAACCTCGAAGGATTACCCATCGTCGGGAAACTTGTTGCCGGCTAAAGTAAAACGGATATCAACTCAATCAAAAAGCGCCTTTTGCGAGGCGCTTTTGGTTTGTTTATTCGGTTTTGTGTTCTTCAGTCACTTCTGCTGAATTTTCCGGGTGAAAATAGCGATAGACCGATTCCGCCGTTCGGGAGTCGATCAGTGAAACCGCCGCGAGTTCTTCCTGTGAGGCGGCTTTGATCGCGTCAATCGTGAGAAACGCGTCAAAGAGAGCGCGCTTTCGTTTATCTCCCACGCCGGGGATACTGTCGAGTACGGAATACAGCGCGTTACGATTGTGTACATTGCGGTGGTAGCTGATGGCAAAGCGATGCGCCTCGTCGCGCAGGCGCTCGATCAGGTGCTGTGGCGCGGAGTTGCGCGG
>CAYVAO010000370.1:0-1028 GCA_964448895.1 uncultured Christensenella sp. | reverse complement strand
GCGACTCACTGAGTTCCGCTAACCCGATGGTCGGTATAAAGTCGAGCGAGAACTCTTCCAGCACCTCCAGCGCAACCTGCAACTGTGTAGGACCGCCGTCCATCACCAACAGATCGGGTAAGGGAAGGAATCCGGCTTCCTGCTCCTCGGCTTTTTTGAAACGGCGTTGGAGCGCCTCCCGCATGGCGATGAGGTCGTTTCCGCCCGCGTCCGCGCGAATGCGAAACCTGCGGTACGCGCTCTTGTCCGGCTGACCATCGGTAAAGACGACCATCGAGGATACGGTATCTCGCCCCTGAATGTGCGAGTTATCGAAGCACTCAAGCCGCGACGGTACCGTCTCCAACCCGAGGATGGCGCTCAGTTGCGTCAGCGCGCCTTCACCGCGCTCCCACGCGCGCTTTTGCAAGGACGCGTCTTTTTCCAGCACATCGAGACAGTTGCGGTACGCCATCTCGGTGAGTTTGCGCTTTTCGCCGCGCTGCGGGCGGTGCACCTCAACTTTACGCTTGGCCAGCTCGCTGAGCCAGCCGGAGATCGTCTCCATATCCGTCGCGTCCTGATAGAGCAGCACCTCCGGCACAAACGTGCCGGATTCCGCGTAGTATTGCGAGAGGAACGCCGAGAGAATATCCGCGTCAGTCTCCTCCGTATCCGCGTCCATGCGGAATTTTTCGGTGCCGATCACCTTGCCGTTTCGCACGAAAAGCGCGAACACGAGCGCGTTTGTTTCCAGCCGCGCGAGCGCGAACACATCCAGCATGGTATTCGTCGTCGCGATGACGGCCTGCTTTTCGTTTAGGCTGTCGATGGCGCGGATGCGGTCGCGCAGGATCGCCGCGCGTTCAAAGTCCATCGCCTCGGCGGCTACTTTCATCTGCTCGTTGAGCGAGCGAAGGATTTCGGATGTGTTACCGGAGAGAAACGAAAGCACCTCGTCGATGAGCTTGTGGTATTCCTCGCGCGAAACATTGCCGGAGCAGGGCGCGCAGCATTTGCCGATGTGGTACATCAGGCAGGGGCGCTCG
>CAYVAO010000369.1:0-2716 GCA_964448895.1 uncultured Christensenella sp. | reverse complement strand
GATCCTCGCGGACGAAGGCATCATCGACCCGACGAAGGTCACCCGCAGCGCGCTGCAAAACGCAGCTTCCGTCGCGGCGATGGTTCTCACCACCGAGAGCCTCGTCACCGATATTCCGACGCCTCCGGCACCCGTTGCGGCGCCCGGCCCGGATATGGGCGGCATGTACTAAGCTTAGTTACACGAAGAGAGCACGGAGAAATCCGTGCTCTCTTTTTTAGCAATTTGATTCCACTTTGTGAAAGTTTTTTGAGTAAATTTCTATTCTTTCTCGTATTATGATTGTAGTAAATAAAAAGAGGTGATGACCGCTTGACGGAAAAACAGATGCTCGCGGGTTTGATCGCAGGAGACGAGCGTGCTTTGGATGCGGCAATACAGTCATACTCGCGATTATTATGGGGCATTGCTCGTGCGGCTCTTTCCAACATCGGCACGACGGAGGACATGGAAGAATGCGTTGCGGACACGTTCGTTCAGCTCTGGAAATCAAGCGCGACACTCAGCGAATCACGCGGAAGCGTGAAGACATGGCTTTGTGTTGCGGTAAAAAGCCGTGCGATTGATCGTTATCGAAAAATCGCGAATAGAAGTGAGATTGCGTTGGATGAACAACTTGCATCATGCGGCGACAGTTTTTTTGATCAAACGCTCGATACGGTGTTACAACGTGAATTGATCGCCGCTATCCAGGCGCTGGGCGAACCCGATCGGGAGATCATCATGCGGCGTTTCTATTACCGGCAAAAGCCGAAGGAGATTGCTCTTGCGCTCGACCTGCCGATTCGGCAAGTTGAAAACAGAGTCTTTCGCGCCAAGCAGAAACTGAGGGCGCAGTTGGAAGGAGGAGCATTATGAAGCAAGCCAGTGATCGGTTCAACCGAAAACATGTGAGCAACATCAAAAACAAAGTGCAGGAAGAGCTGGGGATTGAGTTCTCTATGAAACCACGAAAAAGCCCCGCAATGCGTGCAGGAATCGTGTTTGCCGTGTTTGCGGCGTGCCTGCTGACGATTACACCGACGCTCGCGGCTGAGATACCGGAAGTGTATGATCTGTTGTACATGGTGCTGCCTGAGACGGCGCAGTTTTTCAAGCCCGTTCAGAAAAGCGATATCGATCAAAATATCGAAATCAGAGTCGAAAGCGTTTATGTGCACGGTGCAGAAGCGGACGCGGTCGTCTCCGTTCGCGACTTAACGCAGGATCGATTGAGCGAGAAAATCGATTTCGACGACTCGTATGATATCCATACAGGATTTGATTCCGTTGGAACTTGCAATCAGATTGACTATGATGCGAATACTCGAACCGCCACGTTCTTGATTGAAACCAGCAGTATGCACCCTAGCGATCTCATCGTTGGCAAAAAGCTCACGATCTCGTTTCAAACGCTGCTGAGCGGAAAAATAGAGAGATTGGCGTATCCGATTTCGATCGATTGGAGCACGATTCCAGATACGGTTCAAACAGAACAGCCTGAACCTTACTTAGAGACTGTGCTCGTGCCCGGTGAAAAGCAATTGGATATTTTAGATGGCTTCTCGATCACGGGTCTGGGATATGCAGAAGGGAAGTTACACATTCAGCTTTACACACCCGAACGTCATACACTCGATTTCCACGCATCCCTCTACCTGACAAACGACGAAGGAACAGTTATATACGGCAGCGCGGTTTATAGAGGCGGGTACAACGGCGATCCGGTGCATGATCGAGAGGCGGACTATATCGACTACGTTTTTGATGTAAAGCAGGAAGAACTTCCTAAATACACTCTGTTTGGCGACTTCTACGGCTATCAAACGCGTGTGGACGGGGACTGGAGCATCACGTTTCCGCTGGAGAATATTAAGCAATGAGTGAAGTGTTCTTTGCATCAAAACTGGAATAAGGTTATAAACATTCTTATGAATGGGTATAATCACTTGAGACCCTTATCACAACATACCAACTGGCAAAAAAAGAGAGAGTGCAGAGCAATCTGAAGTCTCTTTTTCGCTTTCGATCCAGCGGAGACTATTACTCAACCACGCCGCCATGGAAGAAGCACTCATAGATTCGTTCACTTCCTAGCAGAATCTCCTCATATCCATGAAACCATTGATCATCACCATCAACGTTACAAACGTAACGCATAGATCCTTCTTGATACGTCTCCGGCCCGCGAAAAGGGCGTTCCGGCGGAACTTGTAACAGTGCGCGCTTGAGAAAGTCGCCGTCAAAGCGATCGTCCAATACACGCCCGGAATAGTTCATTGCCCAAAGGGGCATGTTTCGGGACCAAATCGCTTCTTCTCCGGTGAAGCACTTGCTGCCGAGATAGGTATCGATGTAGGTATACTCACCTTCATCATACCGTAGATCGTGCGAGTTCGGGCGCGAGGGATTGGTCTCCGATCCGCCTGCGGCATATGTGCTCTTTTTGGCTTGAAGAAGAAATGTTAGTGTGCGATCTTGCATGAAAATGCCTCCATATGGTTAAACTTTTAACTTTCTACGTATTATAACAAAGTTTTAGTTGATTCTGATAATATGATCCTGTAAAATTTGACGGTTGCTTTTAATAATTAGAGTGACAGCAACAAACGGATTTGGCAATACACTTGCGGAATGATATAATGTAATTATGGAAATTATGCGCAGCAAACAACAAATCATCAGCGATGTGCTCCCCGGGTCTCCGGCGGAGCGTGCCGGTTTACAAAAAGGAGAC
>CAYVAO010000368.1:0-2731 GCA_964448895.1 uncultured Christensenella sp. | reverse complement strand
GTATGATGAAACCATCAACAACCTCTGGCGTGACCAGGTCCGACAGTACACTGCTGGCAACATCTCGCGCGACGAAGCGATTGCCGCGTTCAAACAGGCTGTGACCGATACGCTCGGAATCGAAGCCAACTAAGAGGCAACTGTTTTCACCAAACCATTTTAGGTATATGATGCTTGTGGACGGACGGAGTTCTTCCGTCCGTCCACACCCACGTCAACCGAAACAAATCTGTGCCATAGGGGGAAGCGGTCATGCCTCTCGAAAAGCCCAAAAGAAAAGGCGTCAGCTATGCCAAGTACGGCTACCTGTTCAGCCTACCGTTCATGATCATATTTTTGATCTTTATGCTCTATCCGACGTTGTTTACGGCGGTGATCGGCTTTACGGATTTTAAAGGCGTCGCTACGACGACGTTTAAATTCCTAGAGCATCCATTCGATAATTTTGCAAGCATAATTGCCAATAAGACATTCCGCACATCGTTGGTCAACACGATTGTGATCTGGGTGATGAACTTCATTCCTCAGATTGGCCTTGCGCTGCTGCTGACTGCATGGTTTACCAACCGCAGCCGCAAGATTCGCGGTCAAGGTGCGTTTAAAGTTCTCTTCTATCTACCGAATATCATCACCGCGGCTACCGTGGCGATTCTATACTCGGCATTGTTTGGCTACCCGGTTGGCCCTGTCAACGATATTTTGCAGTCCTTGCATTTGACTTCAAAACCGTTTGACTTCTCAACCAGCCCATGGGCCGCGAAACTTGTCGTTGCTTTCATCCAGTTCTGGCAATGGTATGGATATACCACAATCATCCTGATTTCGGGAGTGTTGGGTATCAATCCGGAATTGTTCGAAGCGGCTGAAATCGACGGCGCAACGCCGAGGCAGACATTCTTCCAAATTACGCTGCCCTGCATGCGTACGATTCTGATCTTTACGCTAATTACGAGCCTGATCGGCGGCTTGAATATGTTTGATATTCCGAAGCTGTACATCTGGAATGGCGGCCCCGCGAATGCAACGATGACCACGAGCGTGTTCATCTATGCGCAAGCGTTCTCCGGCACCTACCTGTATAACAAAGCAGCGGCTGCAAGCATGATCATGTTTGTGATTATTGCGGTACTCTCCGGCGTTACGTTCTACTTAATGCGGGATCGTTCGGAAGCCAAAGCATTACGTGCCATGAAACGGATGGAGAAACTCCGGAAAGGAGCGGCAGCATGAGACGGAAGCGTAAAGTAAATATCATCATTTACGTCGTTTGCATTCTCCTCGGTTTACTGAGCATCATGCCGTTCTGGATCATGATTGTCAACGCGACGCGCAGCACGTATCAGATTCAACAACATGCGGTGTCGCTCATTCCGTCGACGTTTTTTGCAAAGAACTGGGCTGTGTTGGTGGGCAAAACCTTTAATCCGCTGACGGGCTTCATCAACTCGGTTATCATCTCCACGGGATCAACAGTTTGCGCTGTGTATTTCTCAACATTGACCGCATATGCGCTGATCGCATATGAGTGGAAGATGCGGCAGCCGTTCTTTACGATGATTCTCGCGGTCATGATGATCCCGACGCAGGTCATCAGTATCGGGTTCTATCAGTTCATGTATCGCATCGGTATGACGAACAACCTGCTTGCGCTGATTCTTCCTGCGATAGCGGCGCCAATGACGGTATTCTTCATGCGCCAGTACATGATGCCATCGCTGAACCTCGATATCGTCGCATCTGCGCGTATCGACGGCGCGGGCGAGTTCCGAACCTTTAACAGCATCGTGCTGCCGATCATGAAACCCGCTATGGCGACGCAAGCGATCTTTACCTACGTCACCAGCTGGAACAACCTGTTCCTGCCGATGATCCTCTTAACAAAGAAAGAGAACTATACCATGCCGATCATGGTCAGTCTCTTGTAGGGTGACATCTACAAGACGGAGTTTGGCGCGGTTTATCTCGCTCTGACGCTCTCTGTTCTTCCGTTGTTCGTTGTTTACTTCGTGCTTTCGAAGTACATCATCGCGGGCGTTGCGTTGGGCTCGGTCAAAGAGTAAAATCAAAGTTATCAGTACGTTAAGGGCGCCTGTTCTCGTGTTGGGACGGGCGCTTTCTTTTCAAAGGAGGATATGGTTCGCATGAAGGAGCGCTTTCGTCTGCTTCGCGCCGGATTTCGGAATACACTTTCGTTTCTTGGCGATATCGTAATTCTCAATCTGCTGTTTCTGATCTGCTCGATTCCGATCGTGACAATTGGGGCTTCGGCAACCGCTTGTTACGCAGGTGTTTGCAGAACGCTCCAAAAAAAAGAAACGGGGCTTGTATTTCAGCGCTTCTTTCAAGATTTTCGCGCGGCATTTCGCCAATCGACAGCGGGTTGGCTGCTTGAGTTGCTTGTTATCAGCATTCTAGCAGGAGACATCTGGTTTGCGGTTGTCTACTCCGAGCCGGATAACAAGTTTTTCTTGATTTTTGCGATCATTGTCGGCGCGGGCATCCTACTGGCTTCGCTTTGGTTTTATCCACTTGTGGCGCGGTTTCAAAATACGTTCAAAGGCCACCTGAAAAACGCATTTCTGCTCGCATTTGCGCAGTTTCCGCGGACGTTGTTGGTGCTTGTGATCTGGGTGATCACGCTCGGGTTACCGCTGACGGTGTTCGAAATATTCGCCTATCTAGGTTGGCTCTGGTTGCTGGCCGGTTTTTCGCTGCCGATGTATTGGACGGT
>CAYVAO010000367.1:1268-2733 GCA_964448895.1 uncultured Christensenella sp. | reverse complement strand
AATAGTATTCTCACCAATGAACGTTACGTCGGTACGTTCACGTTCAACGTGCGATCGTATGGCGCCGGGAAGCGCCGCAACCCGGACGCAGACATAATCCGCGTCGACAATGGAATGCCCGCTATCATCGCGCCCGAAACGTGGCGGCTTGTCCAAGCGCGTATAAAAGCCAACAAACACAACGCCGCCGGCCGGGCAAAGCACTTCTACCTTCTCTCCGGAAAGCTTGTCTGCGGGGGCTGTGGCGCGCCCTATGTGGGTATTACAGTGCGCGGCGGCCGTACGCGCCAATTCTATGGGTATTACGAGTGCGGCAAGCGCTGTGGCAATAAGAGGGTCAATAAAGCAGCGATCGAAACCGAAGTATTACAGACCATTTATGAGACGTTCTTTCAAGACGTCTCGGCGTCAGCTGACTTTCTCTTCGAGCAACAGAACGCCCTCGCCGGGCAGGAGACACGGCGCAGGCTCGTACAGGTCCGCGGTGAGATTGACAATATTGTTGATGCGATTGCCAAAGGCGCATTTCACGAACGCCTGGCAGCTCGTCTGAGCGCCCTGCGCGAGGAAGAAAGGGCTTTGCAGGAGACCCGGCACCAGCCATTCAGCCGCGCGGAGATCCTCGCACAGCTTGAGCGATTCGGTGACGTTCGCGTGGCGTCGCAGGACGTTCAGCGACGGGCGGTGCTCGCTTTAGTTGATAAAGTCGTGGTGTTCGACAGCGGGGGGTTCGACATTTGGTTTTGTGTACCACTGGACGCGCTCCCCCGCAACCAAATAAACGAAGACCATCCAATCGGATGGTCTTTGTTTATTTGATACGTGATTCAGAAGGACTTGAAGCCGCGGCCGCCGTCGCTAAGCGGCGGCAGAAACACCGTCGTATCGGTGTTTTTAGCGGCCGGCTTTGCGATAAAGACCGTTTGCGAAGCATGCAACGCGAGCAAACGTGTCTGATGTGAGCAAAGAAGTCCTTCCCCCGCAACCAAATAAGAACCGCCCATTTCGGGCGGTTTTTACGTTGCTTGAAGGTTGTATTTAAGCATAGAATTGGCTCAGAACCTACAAGCTGATGTTTATTTGATGTTTATTGGGATGTTCGATAGCTAAGAATCATCAGCGATTATCGCTGTTCATGAAGCCATCTTCGCGCCGTTCCAGCATTTCCTCAATGACCTCCGCCGCCTTCTCATCTGCTGATCGAATTGCGTGCGAGTAGATGTTTGCGGTCGTCGACGTTTGCGCGTGCCCCGCACGGTAGCTCACCGTCCGTAGCAGAATCCCCGCCGCCAGCAGCAGCGTGATGTTCGTGTGCCGCAGAGAGTGAATCGAAATCTGCGGCAGGTCGGTCCGCGAAATGAAGTCGTGGAACCAACCTGTAATGCTGTCGGGGTGGACCGGCGAGCCGTCGTCCTGCGTGAATAATCGATCGCAGTCGACCCAGTGATCGCCGATCGCTACTCGC
>CAYVAO010000367.1:0-1258 GCA_964448895.1 uncultured Christensenella sp. | reverse complement strand
GTGCGGAACTCTTTGAGCATCTCGAATGCCTGCTCCGGAAGCTTGATCGTTCGCATTGAGGGATCCGTCTTCGTCCCTCTCGTAAAGATACCCTTTTCCGGCAGGCACTGCGCCGTCCGGAAAGTATGGCATGCGCCAATTCCTCGATAAAAATGAACGCAGTGGTAGTTGCGAAAAGGATTCGTCTTTCGGAAGCGTTGGAAAATGAAACAACTATTTCCGCGAAGAACACAATGACCATCTATATATGACGGTTCGTGCACTTCATATTTCTTCGATGGTCACCGCCTCATGCGGTTTGATTATCTAAGTGAGATTTCCGTACTTAACCATAGTAGTTCTTTTCGAGCTGTTCGTTTGAACACAAGCTACTTATCTTCTATAAAATAGTTTATCGTGATATCCGCTACAAGTTTAGCTTCGCCAGAAAGAGCTGTACATACAAAAAGATGCCCGGATATTGTTTTATCTTCAAGATGCATTTTAGTATAATATTCTGGATGAGTAGCTTCCACAGAAATCTCGCAGGCGGAGTTCGGCGCTACTGTAACATCACTAAGTAATAAAACAGTAGCATTACCACATAGCAAGCTTTTCTGCGCTGGTATAAAAAGCGGCAAATCGGACGTCTTATTTACTAGAAGCAGTTTCAAGTACTCCGTATACATAGTAATTTCGATGCCTTGATATATGATTTTAACATTATCATCGTCGCACCATACAGTGCCAGTTTCATCGATTTCTGGCATGGCTACGTCTTCAGTGAGAATTGGAATCGTATATTGATTGTAATGCGTAACGTGAAGGTCAGTGGACTGATTCCCTGAAAGTGCAAGTCGTTTGAGCGAATCGATGTTGTATTGATTTGTTAAAACGGATAGATCAATCACCAAAATAGTTTTGCCAAAGTTGGAAGGCAGATAACCTTCGTATACGACATTTTGAGAACAGTATCCATTTACCGCCGGGTAAAGATCGGTTAAGTGAACATGGTCTCGAATCAAATTTTCTATATACAAGTAGACGGTTCGATTTTCCCAATCAAGTCTGGCGAGACTGGCTTTAAACGTTTTCGACTCATATAAGGCGGAATCATTCGCCGGATAATTTTGAACATAATCTGGTGAACAATTGGGATTATTGAGCGTATTACAATCTAAGAAAAACTGCGACGCTCCACTTGAACTTGGATACACATATAGCAGCAGTTGCACGCTTTGAAGCTCTTTGATTTCGAGTATCTCATCGAGTTCCGGGG
>CAYVAO010000366.1:0-2735 GCA_964448895.1 uncultured Christensenella sp. | reverse complement strand
TGCGGAACGAAAAACCCCGGTTGCAAATTATTACGCTGATTAACTCAAATTTCAAGTTTGGTAGAAGATTCTCAACAATTTCCATCTCGGAAAATGGTTTGAGAACGGTCGTTTTTGATACTGTATCATAATCGTATTTACACTGGTCATCATCAACGACCCCCATTGGCGGGAAAAACTTATCAATTACCTCTCCACTAAAAGTAATTCCACTAAACGATTCAATCTCGCGATGCGCGTTGTTATTTACTCCAACAATGTAATACTGTACCACACCGATGAAGCGATAATACCCATATTCTTTAAGATAGATCTTCAAGAAGCATATTATTCTACCATCAGTTGTCTCACCGTAAAGATTTTCTAATACAGAACCAATTCTCATGTGTTTATCAGAAAACCTTGTTTGACACGAAAGAATTGTCAATGTGTTGTTATCAAAATAAAAAGTGCAATCCATGCCAAGAAAGTCAATTCTTCCTGTTGTCGGAGAAGACATACAATACCCCCAAACGACTAGATACTTTATTATAATGTATCTCTCTACGTTCTAACATTACTTATTAGTATTTCTTCAAAATGTAGCCCATTTTACATTCCAAAACCCCGAAATTTTACATTTACTTAACGCAATTGAGATGATTGTCAAATCCTTTTCCTCTATGATAAACGAGAAAAAGAAGAAGAAAGTCTAGAAAAGAGAAAAGGAGAAGAAATGAAGTCTGCTTCCCACCATGCCATGGGGCATCTGCTTTACGAAGCGCTCACGAACGAAGGTTACCAGCTCGACCGCGAACTGTTTGTACTTGGCAACCTCTTGCCGGACTACCTGCCGGAGATGGTGCTTACCCCGCACTTTACGCTGAAATGCCAGCGCGAAATCCATATCTTTACGGAGGCACTGGCGGGCCAGCCCGTTCAAAAGGGCGAGCAGCTTCCGCCGGAATACGCGCTGCGCCTCGGCATCCTCTGCCATTACCTGACGGACTATTTTACCTACGCGCATACCCCGGAGTTCCGCCTCGGCCTCAAGGAGCACGCCGCCTACGAACTGCGGCTGGACGAATATTTCCGCGACCACTACACGGTTGAGCAGAGCCAGCGCGGTCTTGCTGTCCCCGCGAGCGAACTTGCGCGGGACGTCGTCAAGGACATCTACCGCAACAAGCGCGACTACCGCGCGAGCGAGCGTACGCTGGAAACCGACGTGCAGTTTGCGTTCAGCGTTTGCCTCTCGAGCATGAAGCAGCTGCTCGCCATCTCCGAAGCGCGCGAGGAACACGTGAGAACGCCGTTCCGCTACCGCCGCTTCGCCGCCGAACGGTACGCCTTCCAGAGCGAAGTCTGCCGCCGCCGGATCGTTCCCCGCCGCGCCTGGTGCCCCGCCTGCGTGTAACCGGATCAATAGCGTGAACGCCCTTATCGTTTCTCTCCTCCATACAACGCCGAAAGGCGTTCTTTTTTTGCCCTAAGTACGGGGCTTTTCCGATTCTTTGCTGCATATATGCATGCATATTGCATATTTCTGTATGAATTCGAATCGCCACGAAAGATATATTCTTTATTTAAGCCATTTTCTTTCAAAATAGTATTGACTTTTTATGCTAATATTATTAATATATATGCAATTCACCAATTGGAGGCAATGCATATGTCAAACATCAAAAAGATCGTTTTAGCCTATTCCGGTGGGCTGGATACATCCGTTATCATTCCGTGGCTCAAGGAGAACTACCCCGGCTGCGAAGTCATCGCCGTTGCGGGCGACGTCGGCCAGGGCACGGAGCTGGACGGGCTGGAGGAAAAAGCGCTCAAGACGGGCGCGAGCAAGCTCTATATCGAAGACCTCACGGAGGAGTTTGTCAATGACTACATCGTGCCGACCATGAAAGCCGGCGCAATCTACGAGGACTATCTGCTCGGCACATCGTTTGCCCGCCCGGTCATCGCGGCGCGCATCGCCGAGATCGCCCTCAAGGAAGGCGCGGACGCCATTGCCCACGGCTGTACCGGCAAGGGCCACGATCAGGTACGCTTTGAGCTGACGATTAAGCACTTTGCGCCGGAGATGAAAATCATCGCCCCGTGGCGTGAATGGGAGCTCAAGAGCCGCGAGGACGAAATTGCCTATGCGGAAGCGCACAATATCCCGCTCAAGATCAGCCGCGAAACGAACTACTCCAAGGACAAGAACCTTTGGCATCTTTCGCACGAGGGTCTCGATCTGGAAGATCCCGCGAACGAACCGCTCTATCAGAAGGAAGGCTTCCTTGAAATGGGCGTTTGCCCGGAACTCGCGCCGGACAAGCCCACCTATGTGACCATCGGGTTTGAAAAGGGCGTTCCCGTTTCGCTGGACGGTAAAAAGATGAGCGCCAAGAACATCATCCTCGCGCTCAACAAGGTCGGCGGAGAGAACGGTATCGGCCTGCTCGACATCGTCGAAAACCGGCTGGTCGGCATGAAGAGCCGCGGCGTCTACGAAACCCCTGGCGGTACGATTCTCTACAAGGCGCACGAAGCGCTCGAGACCATCACGCTGGACAAGCTGACCGCGCATAAGAAGCAGGAGCTTTCGATTACCTACGCGGAACTCGTGTATAACGGCCTCTGGTTCAGCCCGCTGCGGGACGCGCTCGCCGCGTTTGTGGATAAGACGCTGGAAACGGTCACCGGCACGGTCAAGCTCAAGCTCTACAAGGGCAACATCATCAAGGCCGGCATTGAGAGCCCGT
>CAYVAO010000365.1:0-2736 GCA_964448895.1 uncultured Christensenella sp. | reverse complement strand
AGCGTGCGATCAAAAACGCGTGTACGCTTCAGCTTGCTGGTGCGGGCTTTCCGATGGGGGAACTACTCTCCACCTGTCCTACCAACTGGGGACTTTCCCCGATTGAAGCGGTGGGCTGGCTGAAGGAAAACCTCTTGCCGGTCTATCCATTGGGCGTTTATGCAGACAAAGCGGAACAAAAGGAGGAACCAGCTCGATGACACACGAAATCATCCTATCGGGATTTGGCGGACAAGGCATTATGGCGATGGGTAAGATGCTCGCCGAGGCGGGCATGCAGGAAGGGTTAAGCGTCAACTGGCTGCCGAGCTACGGGCCGGAGGTTCGCGGCGGCACCGCAAACTGCTCGGTGTTGCTCAGCAGCGAGGAGATCGTGTCTCCGCTTGTGCAGGAGCCGACGGAGATCATCGTGATGAACAAGCCCTCGCTTTTGCGCTTTGAGCCCCAACTGGTGAAAGGCGGTCTTGCGTTTATCAACAGTAGCATCGTAGAAATCCGCGCCGCGCGCAGGGATATTACCGCGTTTTATGTGCCGTGTCTGGACATTGCGCAAGAGCTCGGCAACCCCAGAGCCGCCAACATGGTCATGCTTGGCGCGTATATCGAGGTGACGCAGTGTCTGCATCCAAGAACGGTGGAAAAGATGCTTTCGCATCTCTTTACCGGCGCGAAGGCGGGGCTGGTTGCGCTCAATCAGGAGGCGCTTCGCCGCGGAGCCGCAAGCATTCTCAAGGCCGCGTCGTGATACCCCAACCACGTGATTTCGCCTAGCGAATAAAAAACAAAACGGGGCTGTCCAGAAATGAACAGCTCCTTTTGCGTAAGAAGAACAGAAGAAGCAACAAAATACCGGGCGGCGCGGTGACGCGAGCCCGTCTTTCTGTATAAACTGAGATTATGAAAAAATGGAAAATACAAGACGAATATAGTACAAACGTGCGCGGATTCCAGTTGAATTTGCCGCATTGTCGCACGTTTTGAGAAACGAGCTATCAATAAACCCCCTAAAAGTCGCCTGTTTAGGGGGTTGGCGTGCTTGAAAGGATTCCTCCGGTTGCCCGGTTTACTGCTTGCTCATATCGCTTGCAGTTTGGCCGATTGCTCTCCGCCCGTCGCTAAAGACGCCGACAATACGGTTTTGGAAACGCGGCTGCGAATCTCTTCCAACAATCAATCAAACAGAGAAATCGCCCGTCGCGGGATCGTCTTTGCGTTGGTTCGATTTATTTTACAAACGACGGAACGAGTGCTTCCAGAATTCGGACGACCTTTTCCATCGCCTCGGTGGTGATGAATTCATACCGCCCGTGGAAGTTATGTCCGCCGGTGCAAAGGTTCGGGCAGGGCAGGCCCATGTAGCTCAGCCGCGAGCCGTCCGTACCGCCGCGGATGGGCGCGCAATACGGCGTGATGCCAACGGACTCCATCGCACGCTGCGCCGCTTCCACGATATACAGCGGCACTTTGGGTTTCATGTTGTAGTAGGTATCCGACAGGTCAAGTGTAACGGTATCCGCGCTGTATTTATCGTTCATATAGGCGCAAGCTTTTTGCATCAAAGCTTTTTTTTGCTCAAATTTTTCCATGTCGTGATCGCGCAAAATATAGGTCATGTCGGCGTGGTCGACGCAGCCTTCCAGCTTGTCGAGATGAAAAAAGCCCTCATACGCATCCGTGCAGGCGGGGTTTTCGAATCGGGGCAGCAGGTCGTGCAGCTCCATCGCGACAAGCAGCGCGTTGACCATCTTTCCTCTGGCGCTGCCGGTGTGCGCGCTGACGCCTTTGATGTGGACCTCCGCACTTGCGGCGTTGAACCCCTCATAATTGATCTCGCCCAGCGACCCGCCGTCGATCGTGTAACCAAAATCCGCGCCAAACGCGGCTACGTCGAACAAGTCCACGCCGCGGCCGACCTCTTCGTCCGGCGTGAAGCCAATGCGGATTTTGCCGTGTTCAGGCGCATCGGCGGAGAGCATATGCTCGGCAAACGTCATGATCTCGGCAACGCCCGACTTATCGTCCGCGCCCAGTAGCGTGGTGCCGTCCGTGCAGATGATCTCTTCGCCCAAGTGCTCTAGCAGCGAGGGATAAGTCTTTGGCGAAAGGGTATATCCGTTGCCCATATCGATGTCGCCGCCGTCATAGTTCGGCGTGAGCTTGGGCTTTACGTTTGCGCCGGTGACCGCGTCCACGGTGTCCACGTGCGCAAGCAGGCCGACGACGGGCGCGCTCTTCTTTGTGTTCGCGGGAATCGTCGCGGTCACGTAGCCGTGCGGGTCGAGCGCAACGTCGGAGGCCCCGATGGCGACGAGCTCGTCGCGCAGCATCCGGCAGAGATTGAGCTGCTTGTCAGTGCTGGGGATTTTATCCACGTGGTGCTGCGATTCGGTGTCGATTTTCACATACCGCAAGAAGCGGTCTTTGACGGATTCCATCGTTTTTATTTCCTCGATTTCTTCGATTTTTTGCCTAGTGATCATACCACGCGTGTTTTCGCGTGGCAAGGGATTGCGCTTGTAAACACAACCCAAAACGGTCGGAAAAGGCGTTTCCTTTTCGGGGAAACGCCTCTCAGGTCGTTCTTGTAAACTCTGATTCCGATTATATCCGAGAACGGAATAAGGGGAATTCGTTAGCGCTTGTGGTTCTGGAAGCAGTTGCTGCAGTAGACGGGACGGTCATTTCTGGGTTGGAACGGGATCTTGGTGGGTGCCCCGCACTCCGCGCAGACCGCAT
>CAYVAO010000364.1:0-2745 GCA_964448895.1 uncultured Christensenella sp. | reverse complement strand
AGAATGATGTTGAGCGCGCCAAGGCTTCTGATGCCGAACAAATCCGCAAACGACTGCACAAAAAAGTTGAAATACTTAAAGAAGCCGAGGATCATAAGCGAAATTGAAACGCCTAGCACCATCCATCGTTTCGCGGTTTTCTTCTCGGTTGCGCGCGCAATCCGCTTGGCAAGCAGATAGCTGATATAGGTTTGCAGGATCAAAAGCAGCAGAAATCTCGCGTCCCAGTACGCATAGAAGAGATAGCTGGCGATCAACAGGACAATATGCTTCTGCTCTCTGGTCTTTGAAAGTCTGCTGAACAGATAAGAGGCGATGAAGAGCAATAAAAATGCCAAAGACACAAACGACATTTAGTTATTCTCCTCTTCCTGAATGTTCAGCCACGCTTTGTAAAACTCTTGCGCTACGATCTTGTGGCCCAGCGCGTTGAGATGTCCGCCTTGCATCGTCGTGTTAAAAAAGCCGTAGGGCAAGGAGAAATCCGCTTGATACGCCGCTAAAAACGCGTCCCCGGCATCGACGAAGACGATATCGTTTGCCTCGCAAGCCGCGCGATAGTCGTCGTAGTATTGCATGTCGCGATTGATCGAGATCGTTCCATCCGGCAGGATGGAAACGCCGGCGTGGTATAAAAGGATAATCGGCTTGTCATACTCCGACCGAAGCAGGGCAAACGCCTGATTCAGCGCATCGAAATTGCTGCTCGTTCCGCCGGTGTCGGCGCTCTGCGGCGCGACCTCCAAGTCTATATTCGTGCTGTTCGCAGCGGCTGCGTTTGCCGCAAGCTTGTCAAAATAGTCTCGAATTCCGAATGCGTCGCGCATACTAAAATTCATGGAGTCAATCTGCTGACGCAGCAGCGAGATCAGCGGAATCGCGCTTAACAGGTCGTTTCGAATCCTGCGCGCCGTGCCAAGCGACTGCATCAGCGCCTGTCCTGTGCTGGCGGGGTCAAACGTTGCCTGATTCATCGCTCCCGTGAGCTCATCGTCTGATACGTTCAATTGTGAGATTTCGATCATGATCGCGGCCGAATTTGGAAACTCGTCCAGCGCGGCTTGGAACCCCTCGATGATCAGCGGCAGTGTGTATCCCGCCGTGCCAAGATTGTATACCGTTCTGACACTTGGATCGATCAGGCGATTGAGCACCGCGGTCATGCTGTCTTTTTGCATTACTTGCAGGCCCTCCGCATGCGAAGAACCCATCAGGAGAATGTAATGATCGCTTAACGGCAGTGTGTCGTCGTTGAGATATCCGTTTGAATCGACATGATTGATTCCGTAGCCTTCCGAGCCGCGCACCATCCGGCTGTTGGGCGTGCGAATGCTGATCGAAAACGCATTCTCGCGATTGATGGAGCCCGCGCCGCTGCGATAAAAAAAAGAGATCAAATTCGCGCATGAGACCGCGATGATTGCAGCCAGGCACCACGAAAGAATCGTTTTGATGGGTTTTTTCAAGCTTTGTTGCCTCCCGTTGCCGGGCAGATCTATTCGCCCGTGACAACTCTCTTGAGAAGTCCGTATCGTTCAAAAACGATTGAATCAGACCAGATTGACGCAGTTTCTGCCCGCGTGCTTGCTGATATAGAGCGCTTGATCCGCGCGCTGCACGATCGAATTCGCGTCGTCCTCCGGCTGCACCATGGCGGCTCCGATCGATACCGTTACGCGGAGGCATTCCGATCCGCGCACCAGTCCGGACTGCTCCACGAGCCTGCAAATCTTCTCGGCGATGGTTCTGAGTTCCAAATGCGTGACCCCGCGCAGAATTGCGACAAACTCTTCCCCGCCCCAGCGACCGATGAAGTCATTTCTGCGCATCGCGTTTTGAAACGTTCCCGCCACCATTTTGAGCATTTCATCGCCGGTACTGTGGCCATAAGCATCGTTGACGTGCTTGAAAAAGTCCAAGTCCAGCATCAGCACGCCAAACGGAATGCCGAGCGTCTGATAATCCCGAATCTGATGATCCAGAAACGTATCGATATATCGCCTGTTGGGCAGCTGCGTGAGTTGATCAAACAGCGCGAGTCGCTCCAGCTCTTGATTGTTGAGATCGTATAGCTCGGTGGTGTCCGCGTTTGAGAAGACCTCCGCGGCGCCGACAATCTCGCCTTGCATGATCAGCGGGCGAATGCGAATTCGAACCCGCACACGATGTCCGTTTTTATGATGCAGATACACCTGCGCACTGCGCGGCTTTCCATCCTGCAATGTCTCGTGCAGCGGACAGCCGCCAAAGCAGAGTTGATTGCCCTGCTCGTCTACGTGGTTGAGCAGGTTGTCGTAGCAAAAACGGCCTACCATTTCCTCTGCGGTAAACCCGGTAATCTGTGTCGCGCCTTGATTCCAGAACGTAATCCCTCTGTCTTTATCGACAAAATAAACGCCTTCAAACAAATCGTCGAAAACATCCCGGAATTGTTCGAGTTTTTGCTTCATCGCTCTCGCATCCCCACTGAACTATAAATCCTGTTTTCGCCTAAATGAAATTCCATCGAAATCATCTTTTTCCTGCGAGCTTCATAGAAATGAAAATATTATAACACAGATCAGGCACAAAGCCATCCCGGAATGTTGCGCCATCCATCGGTATAGAAAAGCAAAACCGGACATTTCTGCCCGGTTTTGCTTGTTACGTGTTGGATTTCTATATGGATATAAGGTATGTCCTTAAGATCCCGATGTTGTTGTTGCCGTTGGTGTCGGCGTGGGCGTCGGTGTGGGTGTCGGCGTC
>CAYVAO010000363.1:0-2752 GCA_964448895.1 uncultured Christensenella sp. | reverse complement strand
CGTATTAGTGAACCGTATTTACCTCTATGACGATAAAATGACCATCCTGTATAACACACAAGATGGTCAATCTTCCTTCCCTATTGGGCAAAATAGTTTGCCTAAGGGTCAGTTGGTGGAGGCGGGGAGAGTCGAACTCCCGTCCGAAAACCCCTCAACCAGACTTTCTACGAGCGTATCCGGTGGTTTAACATTCCCTCTACCGATCTCTCTCCGGCAGGATATCGGCTTTAGTAGCTTCATAAGTCCGGCCCGCTGCAAAGCTTAGGCGGGTTCGTTCCCTACCCTAAATGACGCCCGTATCTGAGACGGTAAGTTTTCCCAGGCGAACGGTCACTGCTTAAGCAGCGACAGCTAAAGTATTTTTGTCAGTTACTTTAATCTGTTCCCGCTTTTAACGAAGCTCGGGTCTTCGGCTCGCTTATCCAACATCGGCGATCCCCGTCGAAACCAGGTTCGCCCCCATATATAAGTATTATACACCAAATGCGCGCATCATTCAACATGCGCCGGCCTTGCTACTCGGATTTTGCGGCCTCGCTGATGTGAAAATCCGGCAATCGATCCCGCTTCACGCTCATCAGCCAGAAGTAGAACCCGCCGAGCATGGTCACAGCTAGAATACGATACTGAAAATGCATGCATTTATACATCGGTTCCGTGGCAACCAGCGTCCAAAGAATCGGCAGGAACGAGACCGCCAGCATAACCAGCGCGCGCGCGTAGGAATGCTTGTCCGTGCGGGAGAACACCATATAGATCGCCGCAATCACCGCGATCCCCGCGGAGATAAACAGCATCGGCCAATCGAATAGATGCTTAAACGCCGCAATGAGCACCGCAGGCTTGTCGTAGAGCATCTCCGTTCCTTCGGGTTTCGTGATGCCGATGTGTGTCGCGAGTGCGCCCCAGGCCGTGCCAAACGCGTCCTGATCGGTAAACGCGCTGCTCAAGAGCAGCTTTGTAATCCACATCGCGAAATATGCCGCAAACCAAACCCCCATGCACTTCAGCGTCGTCAGCAGCATCTCTTTGGCGCGCACTTCCGGCTTCGCATAACTGATGCAGATCAGCCAGCAGAGCATCGGCAGCCCGAATGTCACCAGCGGAGCCGTATAAAAGTCGATAAACTGCGTCGTCATGCCAAGGATCATAAACAGCATTGGCGCTCGCTCCGGCTTTTTCATCAGCATCGGTACAAACAAGATGCCGATGAACGCGACGACAAAGCACCCGCTGTATTGAAATAGAGCGCTTACGATCACAGGGTTGATAAACAGAATCGCCGCAGTAAACAGCATCGGCGGCCAGACGGATCTGGTCTGAAACCCGAGCATCAGCGTGCAGAGGCCCATCAGTAGGAAGAACGTCCACATGATGAGCGTGCGCATGGTGCCATAGTCCATCACAGACAGCAGCGCGCGTACATAGGTGCGGAAGCCGTGCCAGTAGCGCACGTAGAATACATCCGCCTCTTCATGATTTGCTACCGTGTCCCGCGCGTCCTGAAACGTAAAATCATCCTCCAGCGGATAGGAGTTTTTCAACACGCTCTCCGGCGAATCCTTCACATCCATATATGTGGAAAGCGAAAGGATGATGACCTCCGTCCAAACGTCCAGTGAATACGATCCCCACTTGCGACGGATAATATTAAAATTGTTCCATTCCGGTTCGATTTCATCCAGTGAAAGTAAATAGTTTTTCTCGACCTGCTCCTGCGGCGCAAGTCCGCACAGAAACAGCATTCCAACACCGAACGCGACCAGCATGACAAATACGATCACATAGCGCAGGAAGCGGGAAAACCATTGTTTCATACAGAATACCTCCGGTGATAGATAATAAACGCCGTTTCGTCATAAAAAATCGGGATGCGTGTCCAAAGAAAACGCATCCCGAATACTGCTTGCGCTTCGTTCTGCGTGTTTCTCTGCTCCGCGCGCTCTGAATCCATTCAAGTCGCACATTGATACTATCTTAACACACAAACAAAACGCGATCGAGTCTTTTATCGGCAAAACTACGATTGCCCGCTTTCGTTATCTCAGATTCAGGCCCAGAATATCCAGCGTGCTGAAGTAATCCTGCGGCGTTTCCGCGCGGCGGATCAGCTCCGCCGAACCATCCGGCTTAAGGAGGACTTCCGCGCTCCTGAGCTTGCCATTGTAATTGTATCCCATCGAGAAGCCGTGCGCGCCGGTATCGTGAATCACCAGCAGGTCGCCGGGCTCGGTCTTCGGCAGCGGACGATCGATGGCAAACTTGTCGTTGTTTTCGCAAAGCGAACCAACCACGTCGTAAACATTGGTCAGCGGGGCGCTCTCCTTCCCCATCACGGTGATGTGATGGTAGGCCCCGTACATTGCGGGCCGCATGAGGTTGCAGGCGCAGGCGTCTACGCCGATGTACTTCTTATGCGTCTCCTTTTTATGGATCGCACGCGTCACAAGATAGCCAAACGGGCCCGTGATATAGCGCCCGAGTTCTGTGAAAATGCGGAGTTTAATCTTGCTCGGCGCGATAATTCGGTCATATTGCAGCTTGACTTCCTCGCCGATGTAGCGGATATCCGTTTCTTTTTCATACGGACGATACGGAATGCCGATGCCGCCGGAGAGATTGACAAACGTGAAGTTCGCGCCCGTCTCCTCGTTGAGCTCGACAGCCGTTTTAAACAGCTTCTTCGCCAGCGCGGGATAATAATCGTCGTCCGTCGTGTTGCTCACGAGGAACGCGTGCAGGCCAAACT
>CAYVAO010000362.1:0-2791 GCA_964448895.1 uncultured Christensenella sp. | reverse complement strand
CTTGCGCAAATGAAGGAAGCGTTTGACCTGGTTAAGATCATTTTCCCGAACGCGATCATTCTTGTCGACAACTGCTATGGCGAATTTGTGGAGGCGACGGAGCCGACCGCGCAGGGTGCGGACGTAATCGCGGGTTCGCTGATCAAGAACCCCGGCGGCGGACTCGCGCCGACCGGCGGTTATATCGCTGGCGGGGAAGCGTATATCGACCGAATTGCGCAAAGGCTGACCGTACCAGGCATGGGCGCGGAAGTCGGTTCCTATGCGGGTGATTATCGTCTGTTTTATCAAGGGTTATTTCTAGCGCCGCATGTCACCGCGCAGTGCGTGAAAGGCGCGATTCTTTTTGCGCGCGTGTTTGAAGCACTCAATCTCATCACGATGCCGATGTTTGATTCGTCTCGTTCGGACATCATTCAGGCGGTTCAGTTTCCGGATGCGGAATCTCTCGTCGCCTTTTGCCGGAGTATTCAAAAAGCGGCCCCGGTGTAAAGCTTTGTGTCTCCGGAGCCATGGGATATGCCTGGTTATGAGGATCAGGTTGTGATGGCGGCCGGCGCGTTTGTGCAGGGCGCAACCACGGAACTCAGCGCGGACGGGCCGATTCGCGCGCCATATACCGCGTATCTGCAAGGCGCGTTGACCTATGCGCACGCGCGGATTGCCTGCATGCTCGCCTGCGACGAACTGATCCGACAAGGATTCTGATTTTTTAAATCGAGCGAAGCAGACCAATGACCTTGCCGGAGATTTCCACCTCGTCAAACGGCACATAGATCGGCTCAAACAGCTCGTTTTCCGGCTGAAGGCGTACGCGGTCTTTCTCGCGGAAAAAACGCTTGACCGTTGCGCTCTCGCCTTGCACGCGGGCAACGACGATATCGCCGTTGGTACAGCTGCAATTGTGGTTGACCACGAGGATGTCTCCGTCGCGAATGCCTGCGTCGCGCATGCTCTCGCCATCGACGCGCAGCATGTAGACTTCTTCCGGTTCTTTGCCGTGCATGAGCACATCCGGCAACGGGAAAGCGTCTTCAATATTTTCCGCGGCGAGCATCGGAAGACCTGCCGCAACGCGACCGACCAGAGGAACGGCGTATGGTTTCGTCTCCTTTTCCGGCAACAGATCGGTGTTGATAAACACCGCGCGCTGCTTGGAAGGATCCCGCGTGATAAGCCCGCGCTTTTCTAAGTTGCGCAGGTGTGTATGCACCGTTGCGGTCGATTTTAGCCCGACGGCGGCGCAAATTTCGCGCACCGAAGGGGGATATGCGTGCTCCTCGGTAAAGGAAATCATATAATCGAGGATTACCTGCTGTGGATCTGCGAGTTTTTTCATGACGAACTGTACCCTCCGTTCGCACTGAAGTACTTGACTTTATTGAGATTTTATCATAAACTTCTTGATATTGCAAACATATGTTCGAGAGATTGGTGATTTTTTTATGAAACGTTGTGTTTTACAATCTGATAAGGTTTGCAACGACTGTGGCGCGTGTGACGACCGCTGTGAACTCGATCCTAATAAGATTTGCGACAATTGTTTTCGTTGCTTGGATGAGGGAATTCCTGCTTATCAGCAGATTCCGATCTCCGGCGTCTATCTGGATGATGATTACAGTCCGGAGCGGAAGGAGTCTTCAACGGGCGATCTCGAGGATGGATTCGTACCGGATCTCTACGATGACTGGAAGGACGAGGAGATTGTTCACGCTAAAACGCTGCCAGTGACATATTACGGCGAGCGGGTGAGAAGAACGCATACAAAGCGCTGATCAATCGTCCCGCAGCTTAATCTTTTTTGCCGCAATGCGTTTGTGCTCCTCACTGGAAGCTGCGTAGTGCTTACGTGTGGTGTTAACGTCCTTGTGGCCAAGTACATCCGCGACCAGGTAGATATCTTCCGTCTCGTGATAGAGCATGGTGCCGTAGGTGCTTCGAAGCTTGTGCGGCGTAATCTTTTTCAGCGGTGAAGCAAGAGATGCGTATTTTTTGACCAGTAGTTCAACGGAGCGAACATTGATGCGCTTCATCTGAAGCGATAAAAACAGCGCGCGTTCGTTTCCCGGAAATGCCGTCATTTTCTCACGAACGGTATAATAGTCGGCGAGTGCTTGATTGACCTCGTCGCCGAAATTCAGTATGTCTTCGCTGCCGCCTTTTCGGGTGACAACGAAGGCATTGTTTTCAAAGTCGATGTCGTTCAGATCAATCCCCACAAGCTCGCTGATGCGGATGCCGGTGCCGAGAAAGAGGGTTAAAATCGCCACATCGCGCGTCTTCGTCGATTCGTGATACGCTTTTTGCCGATTCGTCAACCCATCGCCGTTTTCCGCTAAATCCAGCAGATTGGCAACCTCGTTTGGTTCCAAACGAATAATCGCTTTTTCGTTGAGCTTCGGGATGTCGACCAGAGCCGCAACATTTGTCGGCAGGTATTCCTGTTTATGTAAAAACTTAAAAAACGAGCGTAAAGACGAGAGCTTTCGTGCTTTTGCACGCTCTTGATTGACCCATTCCCGGTCGCCTTTCTGATAGAACGAAACTTCATTTAAATACAGTTCAATATGGTAGGCTTGTATCTTCTCCAGATAGCTTGCAGTGAGGGAGGGGATGTCTTTCCCGGGAAACAGGTCTTCCTGCTGAGCGGCGAATTGAAAGAAGCCTCTTAGATCAATCGCGTACGCATATCGTGTGAGAACGGAAGTTTGGCTGTCGATCGCGCGAAAAAACGAGCCGCAAAGCACCGGAAGTTCGGTGAGCAGCGCGCGAATCTTGAGCGTATAATCTT
>CAYVAO010000361.1:0-2801 GCA_964448895.1 uncultured Christensenella sp. | reverse complement strand
GCCGCGCATAATCGCATCAAATCTGGCATTTTTCGTTGTACAACTTGGTTTACAATAGAAAAAACAGGATAAATTACATGCTATAAGGTAGAAAATACTCCAGGGGACATGATGAATTGGATCGGTTCGATTGGTTTTGTCAGCAGATTGGATCGTGATCGAAGCATATTATCGGAATAATGATTCCTTAAATGTGTTGCAATATGGATTCTATCACAGTTGAATCCGAATGTGTAGTCGTTTTCCTCGCGTATTCGGATAATATTTGCGTCGCAGCTTGTGATTGATACGACGATTCAGTCTCTTCCTGTAAGAAAAAGGATGATTGACAAGGCAAATACGATACGATATAGTAATAAAAAAGAGTAAACCCTACTGTAATTACGTTCGCGAAACGTGTTTTGTCGAAACCTGGAATTAAAATTCCAGATTAAGAGATGGAACCTTTATTCGAAACGAATGAGCGGCGACGATCATCAGAAGGGGAACAGCCAAAGGAAGCGCAGGCAAAACGATATGGAACAATCCGGCACACTGATATTGGAAGACCAGAACGCGAAAGGAACGGAGACCATCAAGATGGTGGATCGTGCGCTCGCGGTGCTGGACGTACTTCGCGTGGAGCGAAAGCGCCTCGGTGTCAACGAGATCGCGAAAAAGTGCGAGATCAGCCCCTCCACCGCGTTTCGCATTCTCAAAACACTGGAAGTCAACGGTTGGGTTTATCAGTGCGGAGATGACCGCTACATCACGGGACAAAAGATCAGCTTTGTGATGGAGAAGGACAATCTCTATCTCGCGCTCAAAGAGGTCGCGGCCTTTACGATGGAGCGCTGCACGGCGGAGTTCGGTCAGGCGATGAATCTGACCGTGCGCGAGGGCGCACATTGTTATATTCTCCAGCAGTCACGCACAAAGAAATTTGTGGACTATATTCCGCCGCTCTATTCCGACCTGCCGTTTTACGCGTGCGCGGGCGGTAAGATTCTGCTTTCGGAGCTGCCGGTGAGCTTGGCAGAGCAGATCGTCAACTCCTGCGAAATGGTACCGCTGACGAAACACACGATTACGAATCCGGACGTGTTCTGGCAGGAACTGCGCAAGGTTGCAAAAACCGGATACGCGTTTGACAACAAGGAGTCCGCGGAAAACGGATGTTGCATCGGCGTTCCCGTGCGCAATTGCGATGGAGACATCATCGCCGCGCTCTCGTTCAGCGGGTTTGTGGGGGTGGAGAATACCGACGACCTCTTGCAATATCTGCCTGCGCTGCAGGAAGCAGCCAGTGAGATCTCCAAAAACCTCTATAAATGCTGGGGCAAATAATCGCTGAAACGATACGCTTCACGCCATCATGAATGTTTCTTGCGCACGATAGATCCGCTTCTGTCGTGCGTTTCTTTCTTGCATGGTTTCGCAGGATCACGAAGACTGCTTCCCGACGATGGAACAGGGAGCGCGCATGAATCACGATTTAACAAAAGGGAACCCGCTTGGCGTGATGTGGCGGTTTTGTCTGCCGCTCTTCTTCGGCACGCTGGTGCAGCAGCTCTATGTGGTGACGGACAGTTTGGTTGCGGGAAGGTTGATCGGAGAGGTTGCGCTCGCAGCCGTCGGAAACACCTATCCGATTGCCTTACTGTATCAGGCGCTGGCGTTTGGCATAGCGACAGGCGTCTCCGTCGTGGTTTCGCGCTATTTCGGCGCGGGGGAGACACGGCAGGTGCGCGCCGCGATTCGCACCGCTTTGCTCGCAACGGTTGCGTTCTGCGTTGTGCTTACGCTGGTCGGCTCCCTCGGCTTGAATGGGCTTTTGCGGCTGATCCGCACGCCGGACGACGCGCTCGCGCAATCCAGGCAGTATCTCGTGCTCTACACGGCGGGGCTTTTACCGCTGTTTTTGTATCAACTCTCGCTTGGCGTTTTCACCGCGCTCGGGGACGCGAAAACACCGGCGGTGTTTCTCTCGCTCTCTTCGCTATTCAATATCGCGCTCGATCTACTGTTTGTGATCCGCTTTCGGTTGGGAATTGCGGGCATCGCACTGGCGACGCTGGCGTGCCAAACGCTGAGCGCACTCATTGCGCTCGCGCTGATGCAGCGACGACTGAGCGACATGTATTGCAGTGACGGCGAAGACCGCACATCGCAATACTCTTTGAAACTGCTGCGTGAAATGCTTCAGATTGCGTTGCCGGTGACGCTTCAGCAGTTGATCGTTTCGATCGGGAACGTGTTCATTCAGGCAAACGTCAATCGCTTTGGCTCCGGGGTGTCCGCGGGTTACGGCGCGGTCATCAAGCTCAACAACCTCGCTATCTCCGCGCTGATAGCGTTTGACAAAGGTATGGCAACCTTTGCCGCGCAAAACGGCGCGCAAAAGCCGGAGCGCATCCGCTCCGGCCGCAATGGCGCGATTCTGCTTTCCGTGACGTTCGGGCTGGTGATCACAGCTGTATTCTATCTATTTCGCGCGGAACTGCTCGGGCTGTTCCTTCGCGCGGGAAGCCTTGCTGCGATGGAGATGGCAGTGTGGTTCTTCCGCATCGTGCTGCCGTTTTATCTGTTTGTTTCGGTGAAGATCGCGTGCGACGGGATGCTGCGCGGGCTTGCCGACATGCGGCGTTTGCTGATTGGAACATTTGTCGACATAGCGCTTCGGGTCGGGTGCGGCTTTCTCTTTTCCGCGCGCTGGGGGGCGGTTGGTATCTGGGCGGCGTGGCCGGTCGGCTGGGTGACGGGAACGGCGCTGTCGGTGGCGTTCTCGGCGGGATAAAGCCGGTTAAATCGCCGATGCAATG
>CAYVAO010000360.1:0-2806 GCA_964448895.1 uncultured Christensenella sp. | reverse complement strand
CGATCAGCGCAATAAAAAATGCCGCGGCGATGTTCACGGCATTTTCGATCAGGATATCGGCGATGGTAGCGTCTGCGGTTCCACCGTTATCCGCCAGCGCCTCTTCCATGCGGTTGAGGGTTAGCCAAGCGTTGCTGTACGATAGCCCCGCTTTTGCCGCGCCGCGCTGGAGCGACTGCTCGAGTTCGATGCATTCCAGCAGGCGGATGCCCCGCTCGTCGATGCCGGTTTCACCCAGAGAGACGGTGAGCGCCGCCGTGAGTACGGGGGAGACCCGCGTTTGCTCCCGCTGTTCGCGCTGGTAGTCCAGCTCGGTATTGATGTCGACGAGCATGCCGTTTTCGTCGGTTTGCACAAACTCGGTGTCTTTTTTCCATTGCGCCAGCGCGCCGCGGAGACCGCGCTCGCCTTTGTAGCTCAATAAGGAAGAAAAACAGCTTTTGCGAATCATTGCCGGATGCCCCGCGCTGCCGCGAAAGCTTGGGATCGCGACGGGTTTCGTCGAGTGCAGCAATTCTTCGATGGTTTCCACGTTGAGGTAGGGTACATCCCCGGGGGTAATCAGCACACGGTCGCATTCCGGTGAGAGCGCGCGCAGCGCGCACTGGACGGAAGCCATCATATCGGTGGTTGCGTACTCTTCGTTTTTTACAAATCGCACGGTTTCGCCCGCGAGATGCCGCTCCAGCATGCCAGCGTGAAAGCCGCTGACGATCAAAATATCGTCTACGCCCGCCGCGCGAAACGCGTCGATTTGGCGATGGATGACGCTCTTTCCGTTGAGCGTGAGCATCGGCTGAAAGAGGCTCATCTGCCGGGGCTCGCCCGCGGCGAGGATGATTGCGCTCGTGCTCATGGCTCACTCTCCTGTGTGTGTTTCTTCGTTAGGTGCTGCTGCACACGCGCGTAGTCTTCGGGCGTGTCTACGTCGATCAGGCAACCGGTTTCTTGCGTGATGACATATCCAATCTTTGCGTCGATGGCGCGAAACGCGCCGCGCAAGCCTTCCTCGCCGGAATAGGCGATCAGCGGCTCAAACAGGTTCGCGCGAATCAGCGGTGGATGCAGTCTGCGCGTGCCTGTGCTGGGGAAGACCACGTCATAATCTTCAGATTCCAGTTTTGCCATAAGCTGGCGAAGCACCAGGGGCTCGACCGCCGGCATATCGCCGGGAAGAAAAAACGCGCAGTCGTAGCCGCCTGTGGTTGCGATCGCGGTCAATCCGATCTGGAGAGAATCAAACATCTCCGTCTGCGCAAATGCGTCGTTCCAGAGAAAGCGGGCGTTGTAGCCGTCTAACGCGGAGACGATCTCTTCGCCTCGTTTTCCGACGACGACAAATAGGTCCGTAATTCCGGCGTCGCCAAATACGTTTGCCGTGACGGCAATCATCGGGGTTCCGTTGATTGGCAAGAGCGGCTTAAACGCATGCATGCGCTGCGACTGTCCCGCAACGGTAATCAACCCCGCAGCTTTCATCAAACCGGTTGTTTTCATCGATAGTACCCCCTGATCATACAAATGGGTACGCTGCTAGAATCCTGCTTTTTTCATCGCTTGTCAAGATCGATATTCTGCTCAAAAGATACTGAATTATGCATGAACAGGATTGAAATCCTGCGTTTTACAGGTCGAAGCGCGGTTCTGCGTCCGGCGGGCATTCCCAGCTGTTGCGGGTCTTGTGGTGCTCGATTCCCGCGTAAAAAGAGGCGGCGCGCACGCGTAAAATCGACTTTGGTCCCGCGAGATATCCGCCGTCGGGATGGATCTCCTTAAAGATGATCAACAGCGGCTCCTCGAAGCCGTCCTCGTGCAGCACGCGCAGAAACACCATGACCCGACCGAAGCTGTCCGTTTCCAGCACGGCGACTTCCGGAAATTGCAGCGTCTCCTGCTGCTGGGAAAAGCGGGAGATGAAATCCAGACAAGCGGTGCGCTCCGCGCCCGTCGCTTCCCGTCCGCCATAGGTCAGCATACCGTGTTCCTCCCGCATATCGAATTTCGCTAATTTCAATATAGCATGTGTAGCAGACGGAAACAATCGTTTTCGATGAATTATTGACGCCAATCAATTGTGAACCTGCAAAACGAAAAACGGGCAGGCTCGTTATGAGCCCGCCCGCCGATGCTGCGTAAAAACTCAGAGTCAGCCGAGGCCGAGCAGTTTGTTGCGTGCTTCTACATAAGCGCCTGTGGTGAGTTCGCCGCGCGCATATCGCTCCTTGAGGGCTACGATCTCGGCGTTTGCGTGATTGTCCCCGCGCGCGCCTTCGAGAACGAGCTTGCGCTCCTCGTACTCTGCCGCGCCCATGTTGGAAGCCGCCTTCTGCTCGTTGAGGATAGTGAGGAAGCGATCCTGCGCGGTGGTGGTTGCTGCTGCCGTGGTCGCAGCGGTTGCCGCTGAGGGAGCTTTATTCTTCTTGCTCGCAAGAAGTACGATCAATAATACAATCCCGACGATAACGAGGATGCCAAACAGCCAGCCAAACAGGTGACCACCCATCATCCTCCAGGGGAAATAACGATACATCAACATATGAATAATTCCTTTCACAAGGCTAGCGAATCGTCGCTGCTTCTATGTGTATTATAATAGACTATAATTGCAAATATGTCGTGTATTGCATGAAATCGAATTTCAAACCATTGCGGCAAAAACATGGCACTCGAAACGGGAAAACCCAGCAAGCATGCAGGATTTCCGTCGAAAATGACAATAGATACAAATCAAAGAATCCAAAAATATATTCTTGCAACAAGAAAAAAATCCCGCCTTGCGACGGGAAGCGTCATTAAAGATTGATGG
>CAYVAO010000359.1:0-2807 GCA_964448895.1 uncultured Christensenella sp. | reverse complement strand
CGCCGTTTGGCGAACCAGAGGTTTTTTATCTGCTCTCATTTATGCGCTTTCTGATTCGTATCCTTCAGCATATCAATCAAATAAGCAGTTGTAGCATTTTAATCCGCAACCTCAGCTGTCCCCTGCGCTTTTTCAACGGTAAAGCTAATAGGTTGGTATCCCGTCGCATGCAGCTGTACATCAAACGTCAACCCGTTTGCGGATGTTCCATATAAGCCGTTCATGTTGCCGTAGTAGTGATTTGCCTGCGTTGTGTCGTTATCAAAGTGCACCGTAGCGCTGGTACCCGCGGGAATCGTCAGTCCGGTCAGCACAACGTAATACGCCTCCATAGCGCCAGTCACATGGTCCGTAATCGTAAAATAAACATCGAACCCGCTCAGATCGGAACTGCTTGTGTTCTTCATGGTGATTTCAAGGTGATCCGCCGTGGCGTTGTCCTCGACACGCGCATCCGTAATCGTAATAGGCAGCAGCGTTGTCGACGTCTCTTGAATCGGATTGTCCGCAAATACAGGCTTTTCGTCAACTTTGTCATACACGCCGTCGCCATCCGTATCCGCGGCATATGGATTGGTTCCATATGTTTTCTCTACGACATCGGATAGTCCGTCACCGTCCTGATCATCGGCGGTAATGGGCATGGGATGCTCCGCGGTTGGAGCGGGCATCGCGCTCTGAGTCGTTCCGGTGCTATCAGTCTGTCCGGGGCTGTCCGTCTGTATGGATATGACCGTCGGTTCGGTTGTCGCCTGAGACGCTGCCGGTGAAGAAACAGCGGTTGACGCCGCGCATCCGCTCAGAGCAAATACGCTCAACGCAATTAAGGCCCATATTCTTTTTTTCATCAGTTTGTACATGTTAATAACCTCCTTGTACTTCATTAATGTCTTCTCGTTTCAAAAATACGATAAACGCGCCTAACCAAAGCAATATACCGGGAGCGAGTATCCCTGCAATATCAAACCATTTAATTGCGGATATCTCCAGTGCCGTGTTGCTTTCAAACCCCGGCTTCACGTTCAGCAGCGCGAAGCTTGCGCGTTCATAATGTTTGGTCGGGGACATCTCTTCAATTCCGTCCCGAATCGTCTCATACATGCTGAATTTATCGAGTATTTTCTGCGATTCCTCCTTATTCATGCCCATTGACGAAAAGAATCCGCCGGGAAGCTGATTGTCCAGATCCATCGTGTCGCCAATCTGCGGTAAAATAAACGAAATCACGAGCCAAATGACTACCGTAAGCAAAAGCGCTCGTTTGGTGTTGCGTGACAGCACCGCTAAAAATAGGGATAAGATCAAAAACAGCGACATATACAAGAATGATAAAAAGCTGAACACTCCCATTCTTGCGATATCGTCCCAAGTGATCGGCGCACGGCTGATCAGCAGCATGGACAGCAGTGTGATAACGAATATTGAAACGGAAAGCAACAATAGTAGCGCCATATTACCAATCAGTTTCGCACTCAGGTACTGATCCCTATAGATATGTCTGGTTAGTATGAGCGGCATCGTTCCGTTTCTTTTGTCTTTCGCAATTGCCAGATTCCCCTGCACAATTGCAATCAAAGCGCCGAGTATCCCGATATAGTTGACATAGCTTTTCAATGCCGACAGTGGGTTTAAATTCGGCGCTTCCGGAAGTTCCGTCTTTCCGATTGACTTTAAAAATTCGATCGACTGATTATACGCATCAACATTCGCTTTTACCTGCAGCGCCCCTAGAATCACCGAAATGATAACAAGCAACATCAGCATTGAGGCAATCAGTAAAAATAACCGGTTTTTAAATGCATCCTGTATTTCTTTTCGCACGATTGCGTACATAATTACCTCCTCACGTTCCTGCGAAAGTAAACCACCGTTCCAGCGATCATGAGAACGATACATCCCAGAATCGCATCTCCGAACACAGGGTTTGTCACCACCGCGACCGGAATATTGATGATCTCGCTTGTCAGCTCGCCGCTTGTGCAAGAAACGTTCAACGTATGGGTGCTGGCGTTTTCGGAAGCCGGAACCGCAAGAACTACGGTAAATACACCCGACTCGCCGGGAAGCAGCGACACGGTTCCCGGGTCCATGCTTTGAATAATCCACTTATATGGCAAATCGATCTGCGCGGTAATGTCTTTCATCTCCGCGCTGCCATCATTCGTTACGCCGATATGCAGCGTAGTCGTCTGTCCGTTTACAACCTTCAATGTTTTCTCATTGCTCGTTGCGGCAAGAGATGAATCTGCGGCGGAAAAAGAAAACACGCCGAACAAGGCAATGCAAAGGATCGCAACCAGCAACCATGTCATTCGTTTTCTGCCGGTCATAAGATTGCCTCCTTTTTCACTTCCCTAACTGACAATATGGTCAGTATGACGCCCGGAAATATCAAATACAGTATCTTTATGAAATCAGCCACCAGCAGTTGGCCAATTCCAATCGTGGCTGTTTCGGTCACAGCCTGTAACAAATCATTACCAACAAACCTGAATTGAACCGCAGGCGATAACCAGCCAATTGCTTTTGATAAAACAGTTTCACCCGGCACTTGAGTGATTGTTCCCGCAAGATTATTAATTGCATAGGCATAACTCTTTTGCGATTCCGCTACCTGCGGGATAACAAAACTAATGAAGATCCATGCCACCATCATCAGGAGGAATCCGTAGCTGCTTTCGCGCGTTTTCGTAGAAACATAAAGTGCGCCCGCATAGAAAGCCATCATATAAACGAATGCAACGAGCAGAAAGAAAACGACGCGCAATATTTCTGCAGAATTCGGGAATACGCCGGTGTAAAAATCA
>CAYVAO010000358.1:0-2811 GCA_964448895.1 uncultured Christensenella sp. | reverse complement strand
CATATTGAGTTCGCTCGCGATGTCTTCCAGTGTGGATTTTTTGTATCCGTAGCGGGAAAACACCTTGAGCGCCGCGTCGAGGATGATCTGTTCATCGAGTTTGTTTCGCATATTCGGTTTCCTTTGGTTGGTGATTGGTCAGATAAAGCATTTATAAACGAATATTTTGTTGTTTTATTAAATTATAACATAAACTTTTGCCAGCGCAAGAGGAATTTTGCGCAAAAAAATCCCCCGCAGGATGGCTGCGAGGGAAAAGCACTTTTCTTGATTAGTTTTTGCGCTTCTTCCAGAGATACGGCGCTTCTTTGGTGTATTCCGGGTGCCGTTTGAAGTAAAAACTCCAGAGTAGAATCCCGCCTAATACATAGGGAATCCACATCACAAATCCAATTCTGGCCGCGAGCGTCCATGCGCGATCCGCCTGCGGCATTGAGAAGAATAGTGTGGATGTACCATTTCCCTCGCGGTAGATTTCGTAATATAAAAAATTTCCCTTGTAGCGGTAAGTTATGCCGTTCTGCGGGTCGGTTTCATGATGCTCCAAACCTATGGAATATAGAACATTATTTGGCGCAAAAACAGACTTAACAATTTCCAGCCGTCCGGACTTCAAGTCACTTCGGGTCAAGTCCGCAACTCGTATTTCAGCGCCATTTGCGATCGTGAGCATATCGTTCTCGGAAACGGAGAGCGCTCCACCATCTCTGTTCGGTGGCAATATCGCATAGAACTTTCCTTCTATTACCACATAAACACCGCTGTTGTAGCTCAGATAGATACGCTCCTCGTTGTCCACCGCGAAATCATTCGGAACGCCGAACACGATACCAGAGGTAAACGCGAATAAAAAAACCATGATCGCGATGATCGCGACAGCAGAATAAAGTCCCCAAATCAGAAAGAACTTCATCGGCACTTTGCCAAGGTCAACGACTCTGGTCGCGAGCCATCGATTTGGGTTTATTCTCTCGTTTGGTCTTTCCATTGTTCCTCTCGTCGTTGCGGTTTTCGCAGTGTTTTCTTTGGTTGACGAAAATAACGCCAGCCGCATTCACTATTTTACCCCGTTCTCCGCCATGCTTCCGCATTCCCGCCAGAACTTCTCTGCGCGAAGAACCCATTCGTCAAGCCCCGCCTCACTTGCGGGATATTCCGCATAGAGCTGTTCCGCCTGCGCGCCGTTTTTCATGCTGCGCAAAAGCGCGCGAATCGTGCTCACGCGCACCTTTCCCGTGATGATGCCGCCAAGCAGAACAAGCACCATGCGCAGCATCTCTTTGGTTGAGAACGTCAGCGGTTCGCCGCGTCCAAGAGACGCAAACGTCTTGTCGCTGAATATCACGTCGTGTTGAAAGAAGTAATCGTTCTCTCCGGCAGATGTTGAAAGCGCGCCGATCAGCGTCGCGAGCTGTCCCGCAAACGCCTTGCCTTGCGCGGCGATATAGCGCGTATTGATGTTCCAAAGCCGCGCGCGTGTGAGGTAACCGCCCTCTTTGAGCAGACGGCTGACTTTCTCTGCCGCAATCTCGAGCTGCACCATGCTCGCGGTGACGCCTTCGCCCGCGGAAGGTTTGGTCAGGCACGCCGCGTCGCCGGAGACGAGAAATCCGTCCGCGACGAATGAATACGGCGGGCGGCGATACGGCGTTGTGCCGCGTTCGGTCCGCTTGACCGAATAACGCGGAAGCTTCACCGCCTGTTGAAACGCCGCGAAGGATTTCTCCGCCTCTTCATATGAAAAATTAGCGCCAACGCCGAGAATCGCGCTGTCCGCGCTGCCCTCCGGCGCTTCCCAAGTCTTATAATACGTCCATCCGCGCGTACCGGTCACATAATCCTTGGTATCATGATAGACCACATAGCGCAAAACCACGTAGAACATCTCGTCCTTTTGAATCGAAAAATTCTCAACGCCGTAGCCATCCGGCAGCCTGGTTCGCGCGACGGCGGGAATGCCGGAGCAGTCCGCAACGAGCTTTGCATATACCTCGTGCCGGGCGCCGTCCTGCTCGTAGATTGCGCCCGCGATGCGACCATCCTGATACAAAAAGTCGACAAACGCCGCCTGATAGCGAATCTCTGCGCCCGCTTCCTGCGCCCAGCGATTGAGCCGCGCAACGTAACGATGCATATGCATCCCGACAACGGTGCCGACATTCTGTTTGGGGTAGCGGTCATATGCGGAAAACGTTTTCCCGCCGGAAAACTCAAACGCGAGATCGTCCGCAGTTTCCGGCATTGGCAAAGAAAATCGCGCAAAATCAGGCTTGCCGACGTGAAAGATGTCCAGTCTGCGTCCAAGCTTCTCCTTGGATTGCAGCACCAGAATCAATACACGATGTCCCTCTTCCGCGAGTTTGCGCGCAAAATAACTGCCCGCGGTCGCAGCGCCGATGATAAGAACATCAACCTGTTCCATAAACGCCTCCATGGAATTCATATTGGGCGCGCCGTTACGCCACGCGCATGAAATTGTATGTTGCTGATACGAACAGTATAGCATAAAGATTCCAGAAACGTTCCCGTTCGGAAAACTCTTGTTTGTATGTTTTCGACCATACATTGAGCTTTCATTATGCAAGAGGAGTCATGCGGGCGGATGATATCCGCCCCTACACCTGCACTAAATAATCTTGAATAAAATCGAATTAATGGGTTTGCTTCACGGGATATCCTGCAAGAGCTGATGTAGGGGCGGATATCATCCGCCCGCTGCTCATCGCAAATTCGCAAAAGTATCAGCAGCGCGCATCACACCTTCTTAATCCCGTTCAGGATCAGTTCCATCGTAATCGGCAGATATCTGCT
>CAYVAO010000357.1:0-2813 GCA_964448895.1 uncultured Christensenella sp. | reverse complement strand
CGATTGCGCTGGGATAATACGGAAAGCTCCCGAAGACCGGCTGCGTGCGGGAACCGAGCGCATACATCGCCTCGATGGTCTGCTGCTGCATCTGCCTGTTTTCGCTGGAGAGGAACGCAAGCGCGGCGTCGCCGCCGGATAGATACGGCAATAGACTGCCGAAATAATACGACTCGTCCGCCGTATGCGCCAGTACGACCATCACCTTGACGGGGCCTTGCTGCGCGGACATCACGCAGAGCGCATCCGGCGCGGTTTCGGTATCATAAACACGCATCTCGGAGATGGCATATTTCTGTTCGGAGATGACGCGAACGCCGGCGCATTTTTCCGGCAGCGGATAATAGTCATTGAGTAGATCGGGGGTTGCGACTACACTCTGGATGACCGTGCCCGATGCATCGAGCGATTCGATGGTAGCAGCTTCCGGCGCAGCATACCAGCCGATATAGAGTCCCTTTGCGCCGCTTGGCAGCGTAAGCGCAAGCGATTCATCCGCGTTAAATGAAATGCGGGAATTATAGTTATCATCCGTCAAACGCGACTCAAACGCAGCCGAGCGCTCCGGCAGCGTCACGCTGCAGCCGGAGGTTAGATCCGCTGGTTCCGTGCTCTCTTCTGCGCGCGCCGAGGCAAACGCAGGCAAGAGCATTGCGCTCAACAGAAAAAAAGCGGCTGCGCTCCTGAAAAATTTCGAATCGTAGACGCTCTTCAACAGCATGTGTCATACTCCTTAGCTTGGCAATCCGGTGTGCGGATGGATGATACGGCATTCGCGCCAAACCTGTACCGACGCGAAATGCAACATGTTTTGTTCTTATAACAGGATAGACGTAGACCGCCGCCTGATCAAGTTCCACTTCGTTTATAAAAACTTCAATTTATAAAAAACATCAATATCAAGAGGCAGCCTGCGTGACAGCGGGCGTATCCTGCGGTAGGGTCGGTTTTCCGCCCGTCTCCAGCAGGTTGATGGTAATCACGATAGACAACGCCAAAAACAGCGCATTGAGCACGATCATTCTCTTCCATTTGTCCGTTTTACGTTTCATCATTTTATCCTCTGTATTATGATAGTGACAAGCGCAAAAAAAGTCAAACCTACGCTTGCATTTTTCGTTCCTTCGCCGCGACAGCTGAAAAACGCAATCCCGTAAACCGTAATTTTTATGTGAACTGTTGCCCGAAATCTTACTTCGCGCGACAATTCTATAGTATGATACGTAGGATTGATTGTTTTTTCCGGGCGCATGTTCGCTCGCGCCGATCGATGCGCGTTTTTCAGCATCCATTGATCGGCCTATTCTAGATATGAGGACGTCGAATCATCATGAACAGAATCATTCCTTTATTGATGGCAGCGTTCATGCTGCTGCCCGCATCCGAACCGGTCAGCAGTGACGCGCCGGATGCCGAAGTTGCCGCGCCGTATTATATCGTGGTCGATGCGGACGATCCTTCCATCGTTTTTTATGAACGGGATCCGGACGAACACTGCATCCCCGCGAGTACGATGAAGATCATGACCTGCATTCTCGCGCTGGAAAACCTCAAGGATTACGACGAGGAGATTGAGGTTTCCAAGCAGGCGGCGAACTTGAAGGAATCTAATTCGCTTTTGGGCGTTTACGCAGGCGAAAAATTGACCGTCGACCAGCTTCTGCATGGTATGATGATGGTCTCCGGCAACGATTGCGCGCTTCTGTTGGCGATTCGCGTTGCGGGCAGCGTCGCGGCATTCTCCGATCTGGCAAATGCCAAAGCGGCCGAGCTCGGCATGGTGAACTCGCATTTTCTCAACGCGAGCGGGGCCTATCGAAGCGGACAATATTCCACCGCGCGCGATATGGCGATCTTGACTTCATATGCGCTCAAAAACGATAAGTTCCGCGAGCTGATCGCCACCAAGGAATACACGATTGAAGCAAACGAGAAACGCAAAAAAGCGGAAGTGATTGAAAACTCCAATCGTTTGATTTCGGATGATCCGGCGACGAGCGAAGTGTATACCGATCTTTGCATCGGTGGCAAAACAGGGAGCACGGAAAACGGCGGAAAGTGCCTCGTCTGTGCGGGCGAACTAGACGGCGCGCGCATCATCGTCGTACAGATCGGCGCGGACGACCCGAACAGCTACGACATGCACCGCCGTATGCCAAAGGTGTTTGCAAACGCGAAGAAGTTTCTTGAGTACACGCTCAACAACGACTATACGCCGGTGACTCCGGCTTCACTTGGATTTACGTATACCACGGAAGCGACGGCGAAAGGCGAGACGGATTCCTTCCCGATTTCCGCCGAGTTTGACGCAAGCGCGGTTCGCCGTCTGCCGCACGCCATGGCGGACACGCTAGCCAAGGATCTGCCACAAATGGAGGTCACAACCCAGCTCAACGACGAGCTCACCGACGCGAAAGCGGGCGATGTCGTCGGCACCATCTCCTGTTCCTACGAAGGGCGTGCGCTCTTTAGCGGCAATCTTGTTGCGGATGCGGATGCGGTAGCAACCCCGGCGCCGACCGCAACGCCTGCGCCCTCCACGCCGGAACCCACGCCGGAAGAATCCGTCGGCGGATTGTTCTCAAACGCAAATCCCGGTGTCTATGTCTTTGGCGGGCTCAGCGTGCTGTTGACGATCAGTCTGATCGTGTTGATCGTGCTGTATCTCAAGAAGAGAAGATAACTTACTTTTCTTGAAAGAAAAGTAAGCAAAAGAACTTAAGAGATACAAGACTGTTTCTTTCCAGTAATTTAGTTATTAATAAATTCGAATCGTCTCGATAACTTTACACGCAAAGAGAGGCTCGCGAACG
>CAYVAO010000356.1:0-2824 GCA_964448895.1 uncultured Christensenella sp. | reverse complement strand
GAAAATATAAAAATAGGGGCTCGACAGCGGAAGCAACATGATTGCGGCGGTAACGGGGAAGAACAGCACCATGCGAAGTTTTTTACAGAAGAAATAGTAGCTGCCCAATAGTACGAGATAGAGTAAAACCGTGCCTAAGATGCGAACCAATTGCCAGTCGTTTAAAAACAAGAAGAATACGCCATAAAACAGCTGTGTATTGATCACCCGAATCTCAGTTGAGTAATGCCAGGCGTCCGTTAAGAGTTTTCCGCTTCTTGCCAGTTCTTTTGCTAGAACCATTTCAGAAGACATGTCGGAATCCAGAAGGTCGACAACGTGAACTGAAAGATAGACGATCAGCGCAGCAAAAACGATAACAAGAAAAATCCAGGAGACGGTATGAAATATCTTTTTATATTGAGTAGCGCGTTGCTTCTGCATGATGCACCTCACGGTCTTTCAACAATGATTCTATCTTACAGAAGAAAATCTTCGTTCGCAAGGTTGCAAGGAGATTCCATCTCAGGATTGTGCTTCTTATTTTATAATTAAATAGCCTGAATTTCTTTTTTTCGCGCCCCGATCAGTATCATTCCCGCGATGACGCACGCACCGCCAAGCCATTGATACAGATCAGTCTGCTCCCGCAACAGAAAAGTTGACAGCAGCATTGAGGTAAGCGGCATCAATCCCGTAAAAGCCGCGGCGGTGAACGCACCGCTTCGCTTGATGCCAGCGTACCAGCAAAGATATGCCAACGCGGTTACGAAGAACCCGTACCAAAGAAGCGACAACCACGCAACTCCGTCGAGCTGCGAAAGGCGCTCAATTGGCTGCTCAAACAATGCGGGAACGAGGCAGAGAAGTAGCGCCGCCGCTGTTACCAGCGTCGTTTGCACGAGGGGGTCAAGCGGGTTGCCCGGAGTGGCTTTTTTGATGCCGGCGGTGCGGCACACAAGGTGGCAGATGGAGGCGCTCGCCGCCGCTCCGACGACCAGTAGATTTCCGACGAGATGGGCCTGACTGATGCCTGAGCCCACTTTGGTAAGCCCCTGTACGAGTAGAACGCCGAAAATAGTAGAAAGAACACCAATTAGAGCGCGAACGCCAACCGACTCACGCAGAACAGCCCACGCCAGAAACGCGGTAATGGCCGGCGTCGCGCCGGTGAGGATTCCCGCTTCTAACGCGCTGGTTCGGGAAACACCGTTGAGCAATAAAAATCGGAATAAGAACATGCCAAAGAATGCCTCGATTACGACCGGTAAGATTTGACGAAGCGAGACCGTTCCCCGAAGCGCCTTGAGCTTTTGAAAGCTGATGGGAATCAATAGCATCAGCGCAAACGCCATACTGACCGCGGCGATGGTGAACACACCCAATTGATTGGAAACATATCGCGCGGCGACTACGCTCGTTCCTGCAAGGGAAAATGCACCCACTAAATAAAGCTTTCCGGTAATTCTATCGTTGTTCATAATATCTCCATTGCAAAAATTCTAATTTCTGATACGATTTTAGTCGGAGAACTGGTATTATGAAATATCCAATAAGCGATCAAATTAACCATACCAGTAAAGAGAAGATGTTACCTGCGATTGATAGAGGTTTAGCGGAACCGATTTGTCGACAGATTTACAAGCAACTCAAAGAGCAAATATTAAGTGGAGAACTCGCGCAAGGAGAAGCGCTTGTTTCTACGCGACAACTTGCGAGTTATCTCGGCGATTCGCGCAGTACCGTAGTAGAAGCGTATGACATGCTCCTTGCGGAAGGCTTTCTCGAAAGCAGGCAAGGCTCTCAAACCGTCGTAGCGAATGGTGTTGCTTTGATCGCCACGCAAGAAAAAGAGGTTCTCCAGGAGAAGAAACCGCGCAGGCAAATCAACGCGGATTTTACGACGGGTAGACCGGACCTCAAGCAGTTTCCGCACGCACAATGGATTCGTTTGCTGCATCAAGCAGCGCAAAACTTGCAGCCGGGTGATTACGGATATACCGGACCGAAAGGCTATATGCCTCTTCGGACGGAAATCGCCGCCTGGCTTTCGCGCGGCAGGGGAATTGCGGTAGACGCGGAGGACGTTTTTATCACGGCGGGCGCCACGCACGCGCTCCGCATTCTCGCCGACCTGCTTTGCGCCAACCACGGGCGCGTTATCATGGAGGACCCTTGCCACAAGGGCCTTTACGATACGCTGACCGCCTGCAATTGCGAGATTGTCCCGATTCCGGCGGACGATCACGGAATCCGCGGTGATCTGTTGACCGGACAGGAGCGCGCGCAAATGGTTTACATCACGCCGTCGCATCAATTCCCGCTTGGGGGAATTCTGCCCGCGTCGCGCAGAGCGTCTCTGATTCGTTACGCGCGCGAACAGGAAATCTATCTGGTGGAGGACGATTACGACAGCGAATTTCGTTTTTCCGGCTCGCCGATTTCACCGCTATATACGCTTGACCCGCAGCGCGTTATTTATATTGGAACATTCAGCAAGACCGTGTTTCCCGCGCTACGGATCGGATTTGTACTGTTACCGAAAGAGTTACAAAAGAGGTGGTGCTATCTTCGAACGCACCATGACGTGCAAAACCCGATGTTTGAGCAAGCGGCTCTGGCGGGGTTTCTGCGTACACGCGCGCTGGACAGGCACATTCGCACCATGAGAAATCGATACGCCCGGCGCAGAAAGGCTTTGGTTGATGCGCTGCGCGAAGCGTTTGGTGAGCGGTGCGAAATCTGCGGCGACGCGTCCGGGCTGAATCTAGCGGTACGTATAACGGGTCATCGTTTTGATGACGACTTTCAATCGCTTTGCCTATCGTGCGGAGTCATCGTCAGC
>CAYVAO010000355.1:0-2848 GCA_964448895.1 uncultured Christensenella sp. | reverse complement strand
CCCAGACAATCTAGGTTTCAACCGAATCAAATGGTTTCGTATTACGGGCTATTCCGCAAGAGCGGATGTAGGGGCGGATATCATCCGCCCGCGATACTCCAACCCAAATTCAAAAGGCTGTCCGTGAAAGAAAATCCTTTCGGGACAGCCCTTTTTCGTAATAGTAATCTAACTTGGAAGATTTAACTTAGAAGTAAAACCTCTTTTTCAGTTCCTCTTTCACGCGTGCCCTGCGGTTGAGAATCAACAGCGAGCTCGCGAGCACGAGGCAGGGGAACAACACATAGAGCGACCAAGTCGGCCAGGCGATCGCGTTTTTGTAAAGACCGATGAAGAAATCGATGGCGACGACGAGAAGACCCACGCAGGTCAGCGCGAACGTAAAGCGAATCAACACCGGAATCTTACATTTGGGCGAGGTCATCATCGCAAAAAACCAGCACATCACCGCGGTGAGCACGGTAATCGGCAGTCCCAGCAGTAAAAACCAACGCCAGCTGCTTTGCGTCAGCACGCGGATGAGCAGCAGCAGAACGCTGACCGCGCTCGCGTCGATGACCGCATACAAAATCTTCGGCATGCGTGTGATCATCGGCAGCAGAAAGACTGTAAACAGTACCAGCTCGCCGCCGAGCACCAGATAGCTCCAGGTAATTTGCTTACTCACCAGCACGTTTGCTAGCATGGCGGTAAAGAGCGGAATCAACAGCAACAGCGAGATAAACGAGGCGATATAGCGCCGGTCGATGTTTTTATCGAGGTGCTCTACATGCGCCGGATACGGGCGAATGGGCTTTTCTTCCTTCAGCTCGTTCGGGTTGACGACCTCCGTGCCGCAGAGCGGGCAGCGGGGTTCACTCTTTTGCAGCTCTACGCCGCAGTTGACGCAATAACTCATAATTTTTTCCTCCGCAATGGGTGAGAAGTCAATATCATCTGGATACGGATTTACCCGTGCTCAATCTCTTTGGTTGCTTTCTACTTTTACCGGAATGCCGAGCTTGACGAGCCGGGTGAAGAACTCCCGCTCCAGCCAGGGTTCGGCGATGGTTCGGGTAAAATTGATGCGAAGCCTGCCGTTGTAGGTCAGTGCGGCGCAGCAAACGCGGTTATCCGCCAGCGGGCCAAGGATGAAGTCCATGCGCCGCACATATTGCGCCATCTCCGCCGGCAGTTTGGCTACGCCAAGGTTGCTGATCGTGGTGGAGGAAAGCACGTCGCCCACCTGCGAATAGACGTATTTGAGCGCCATATTCTTGATGAACAGCGGGGTTAAGCGCAACATCGTGTTTTGTTCCGAGCGGACGTTTGTGGTGATCTTGACGTTGAGCAGCTTTTTCGTGACTTCCATCGCCATGGTGTGGTGCACGATGTTCAGCGTCTCATCAAAGGTGTATTCGCCGAGCCGCGGGTCGATGCCGGGGTTGACATAGTTGGCGAAGTTTCTCAGCGTCTTGCTGGGGAACACGTTTCTTAAGTTGATCGGCACCGAGAGCTTGACGGGCTTATATTTATGAATGCTCGGTACTTTTCTGCGCTGGATGGCGTCGACCGAGAGAATCAGCGCGGCGGTGAGGTATTCCGTTACGCTGACGCCTTTTTCGCGCGCTTTTGCGAGCACGTCCTCCGCGTTCATGGAGCCGGTGATGATGTGTACAAATCCATTGCGCTCGTCGGTTCCCTTGATGTGGTACGCTTTGACTTCCTTGCGCGTTTGCGTGATTTTGCCGGAATACACGGCGAAGCTATCCTCCGCTTCCTCCGGCTTCGGCTCTTCGGAGCAGTCTAAAATCTTGTCGCCTCTTGGTATGTTCGCGCCGTATTTCAGGCGCAGATACTCCGCGACTAGCGTTTGTAAAAACACCTGCCCGCCGGTTCCGTCTGTCAATACATGAAAGAACTCCACCGCGATCCGGTTTTGATAATAGCGCACGCGCATGCAAAAGCCGTCGTTTTCGTTGAGGCGCATGCGAACGCAGGGGTTTGCGACGTCCTGCTCGATCTTTGGCAGATCGTCGCTGTGCTCCAGATAAAACCAAAATAGCCCGCGCTTGAGCCGGTAGGCAAACCAAGGCAGGCGGCGAAGCGTACGCTTTTGCGCAACCTCTAAGATATCTTCGTCGATGGGTTCTGTCAGTGTCGCAGAAAGGCGAAAGAGCGCCGTCCAGTTGCGGTTCATCGTCGCGGGGTAGATGAGAGCCGCGTTATCCAGCTTCATCCATTTGGTCGGTTTCTTGTTCTTTGACATAGCGTGTCCTTTTTATTTGACGGGAGGCGTCGCTTCCTCCGCAAAATTGAGTCGATCCAGCCCGATGCGGGTGCGGATAAACGCGGACATCTCTTCTACCGCTCGCTTTCCTTCCGGCGTTCCATAGAGCGGGTAGACGTGCCACATGCCTTCTTCAACGACGAGCTTATTCTCCACATTCGCCTTTTTCAGCAGCTTGTGGACGGTCTTTGCGTCCGAAAGCAGAATCTCGTCGCTGCCCTCAAACAGTACCGTCGGCGGAAAAGCGGTGAAGTCGCCCAGCACGGGAGAAACATACGCCTCGTCCTCGTGTCCCGCGGCATAGGCGATTACATAATACGCCAGCGATTCGCGAATCAGCGTCGGGTCCAGGCGAACGTTGTTGTTATAGGACGAGCCGGAGAGCGTCAGATCCGCCCAGGGGGAAAATGCGACGATGCAGGCCGGCATGGGTTTCTGTTCATCCCGAATGCGCAGGGCAAGACTCAGCGCAAGACCGCCGCCCGCGCTCTCGCCAGCGATGGCGATATGCTCCGGCTTGTAGCCGGAATCGAGCAGGTATTGGTAGGCTTCCATCGCGTCGTCCTGCGCGGCGGGAAA
>CAYVAO010000354.1:0-2873 GCA_964448895.1 uncultured Christensenella sp. | reverse complement strand
TCTCCATTAACGACGGCGACGGCATCCGCACGACGATCTTCCTCAAAGGGTGCCCGCTTCGCTGCAAATGGTGCCAGAATCCCGAAGGGTTGATCCCCGAAATCTCGCTCTGGTATGCGAAAAACAGTTGTGTTGCCTGCAAGAGTTGTATCGCAGCCTGCGAAACAGGTGCGCTAAACTGGGACGAGCGTGGCGTCAAAATCGATCACGATGCATGTACGCTTTGCGGCGATTGCGTGATCGCCTGCCCGACCGGCGCAATCCGGCTTGACGCGCGGCAGATGAGCGTGGAAGAAACGCTGGTGGAGATCGAGAAGGACCGCCCGTTTTACGGGCCGGACGGCGGCGTGACCCTCTCCGGCGGAGAATGCATGATGAGCCCCGCGTTTTCACTCGATGTCCTGCGCGGTTGCAGACAGCGTGGCATCAATACGCAGATCGAGACGAGCCTCTTTGCTTCGCCGGAGACGGCGGACGCGTTTGCAGAGGTTTCGGACAAGATCATCGCAGATATTAAGCTGATCGATCCCTTGCGACATAAGCAGGCAACGGGAGTCGACAACGCGCTGATCTTACAAAACATCCGGCGGCTTGCGGAGAAGGGAATCAATCTGCTGCTGCGGGTGCCGCTGATTCCGGGATTTACGGACGACGAAGACAATATTCGCGGCATCGCGGCGTTTGTCGCCTCGCTGAAACGCGATATTCCAGTGGAATTATTAAACTTTAACCCCATGTGCAGGGAGAAATACGATTCTCTGCGGCAGACTTACCCGTTTGACCCCGACCAGCGTGAGATACCGCAACAGCGGGTGGACGCGCTGAAACAAATATTGACCGAACACGGTCTAAGAGCAATTTAGGATGGACACGAGACATGAGAGCAACGTTACAAGGGTTTCTGGACAAAGCCGCGCGCGGCGAAAACGTCTATCTACCGGATGTACGCAAGGCGTTTTCCGAAGCGGACAGCAAGATCTCCTGCAATTTGTCTCTCGTGATCGGCGGCGACAAGCGCTGGGAAATTCGCGTTCCCGCGGTCGACAGGCCGGATGAACTCCAATTTGTGCGCGAATACTTCTACGCAACGCTCTACAACATCCTCTCGACCTTCGGCGGAACGCGCATGACGCTCTCTCTTTCGCCGGACGACGCGTTTGCAAAGACGCTCTGTGATTCGCTCGATGAAGTCTTTCAGGTGAATCTTCCCAAGAGCGCACGCAAAGGGTACGGCAAGTGCCTCAACGTGACCGATCGCATCAACGCCTCACAGGGTAAGCCAAAGTTTTCGTTTACGGTAACGCAGGAGCCGTTGCCGGCTTTGATTCAAGAGACAGAGCGGCATTCCGACGCCGTCTCCGCCTGCCAAGCCGCGGTAGAGCAAGCCACCGGCGCCGTGATTTGCGGCATCGACATCGGCGGCACGGACATCAAAGTGGTCGGTATTTCTGGCGGCAGCATTGTCGCGGTAAAGGAATATGACTGGTTCCCCGCCGAGATGACGAAAATGGAGCACGTGATCGAGCCGATCTTGCTCATGGCGCGGGTGGTGCGCGCGGCGATGTCCCTGCCGGATACGGCGGAAGCAAACGCGCTTCGCGAGCAGATGCTGAAAAAAGGCGATTCCAACGAGGCGATGCAGAGCGCGGTCGACACCTGTCAGGCGCTTTATGGCGAAGCCCCACTGCTGGACGGCATCGGCGTATGTTTCCCGGACGTGGTGATCGACGACCAGATCGTCGGCGGCGAAACCTATAAAACGCGCGGCATCCGCAACGCCTCCGCCGACTATGAGTCCGAATTCTTCAAGTTGTCCTCACTGCAAAAGCTACTGCTTGAGCAGTGCAAACCCGAAGGTAAGGTTCACCTTTCCAACGACGGCTCGCTTGCTGCTTATACCGCGGCGGTCGAGCTGGCGCACTCCGCAGAGGCGGACAGCGTTGTATCCGGCGTGTTTGCCCATACGCTCGGCACCGAGCTGGGTACGGGATGGATCGACGAGACAGGCGAAATTCCGCAGATTCCGCTGGAAGTGTATAACTGCATCATCGATCTTGGCAACCATCCCGCACGCGCCTATCACGAACTGGATGCGCGCAGCGTGAATAATTTTAACACCAGCCTTTCCGGCACGCTGCAAAAGTATTGCAGCCAGAGCGGCGCATATCGTCTCGCATTACGCTTCTTTGAAGCGAAAGCGCCCGCGCAATATGCCGATCTATTCGACAAAGGATTTCTAGAGCACAAGGACGGCGGAATCTTCGTTCGCCAGACACCGAGCGACATGCGAAAGCCTCTTTTAGAGCACTTGATGCGACTCGCGAGTGAAGGCGACGCGGCAGCGGAAGAGATCTTTCGCGAGATCGGAGAGTATCTCGCGGTGACGTTTGAGGAAACCGAGTGGATGCTCGCACCCAGAAGCCGCGCGCGAATCCTGTTTGGCAGATTTGTGAAGCACAAGCGCTGCTTTGACCTGATGCAGACGGGAGCCGCCGCGCGAAACGACGTGCGCTTTGTGGCGGGAGACGGAACGCTGGCGTTCACGCCGGTCATGTTGGAACTCAAGCGTGATCCCGTCCACACGGTAGCTCAGTTTGGTCAGGCGGTTGGCGCGGCCTACTTCGCCGCCTCACAATTATAATAAGAAACAACCATTGATCGACGGAGGATACATTATATGAAAGAACAGAATTATCTGGATTGTCTCGTCGGCGTGTTCGGACACCCTGCGGCGGAGAATCCCGGGGTCGTGATTCAGGAGGCGGCGTTTCGCGCGCTGGGCCTCAACCTTTGGCGCTTTCTGACGATCGACGTCGATCCGGACAAGCTGGAAGACGCAATCAAGGGCCTAAAGGCGTTTAAGATGCGCGGCA
>CAYVAO010000353.1:902-2878 GCA_964448895.1 uncultured Christensenella sp. | reverse complement strand
TTCTCGATTGGATAAGACAGCCTGCGATATTCGAGCGTTGCGATCGTAGCGCCAAAGGACTCCGCCGTATATGCCTACGCAGAAGAGCAGGGGATCGATGTGGAAGCCTCCGGCGATTGAGTAAAACGAGCGCCTCCTAATTTTTCGAATATTTCGGATCATGGTAACAATAAACGCCCGCGCGAGTGAATTCGCACGGGCGTTCTCTTTTGCTCCGAACTATTGCTCAGGGAATTGGTATGGTGATGTCGATCAACGGCGTTGACACAATGGTGCCGGTGTGCTCAAAGCCGTCCGCCGGCATGTTGTAGACCTCTCCGCCAATCTGGTCGGTTCCTTTAAAGGTTTCATTATACGCAAGCGAGAGCGCTAGCCTGACATCCTGCTTTTTTGAATAGTGGTCCGGAAAGATTGGCAAAATGTATACGAGCTCGTTTGCGTCCCAGCCATCCTGCTGCGCTTCGCTGTCCGATTCGCCATCGATCAACAGCTCGGCCAGAACCCCTGCGTGGCTGATTTGGTCGTAAATATCGCAGTCCGTCATGGTTAGCAGCGAGGAAGTCATTGCGTCGTCCCAGTCGGGCGGCACTTCCGCGGGCGTAATGGTCACGCGGATGCCGGTGGGCAGATATTCGCTGAGCACGCGGAGTTTTACGCCGTCCAGCGAGACTTTTTTTGTTTCCACCCTGCCGCTGTATGCACCCTCCAATTCCTTATAGTAGGTAAACATGGTAAGATACGTTTCACCGGAGAGTGAAACAATCTGCTCGTTTGGCGGAATACTCTGCGTGTTGCCCGCCGTGGTGTCGAAGGTAAACGTATGCGAGATGATCGCAACCCGCTTGCCATAGTCCATTGCGTCGTCCTCACTCACGAGAATATTCTGCGTAATCGTAAGTACCCCGCTTGGCAGCGGCTGATCCGGGGGCAGGTAAAAGTCCGAGTAGAGCACAACATGGTCCGCAGTATAGACGGAGTCGTCAAAGATCGGCGTAATGCCATGCCCGCTGACAGTCAGCGCATACCACCGGGTCACCCGCAACGGTATAGGTTACGTCGCCCATCAGCGCGTCAACACTCTGCGTTGCGCCGGTATCGACGCCGAAACCAACCATAAACGAGCGTACATGATCGTTGGTTGTGTAGAGGTTGGTATTCCAAATCAGTGTTTCGCCGTCGTAGAGCACCTCCGCTATTTCGGGGCGTATGTCGCGCAGCCAGCCCCAGTCCGCCTCGGAAAAAGGCTCCAGCCCGTTTTGCTTGCGATAATCGATATATTCCTGCGCGTTTGGCAGGTCGGGCATCAGGGTAATGGTGTAGTCTCCGTCCTGCGGGGCGGCGGCCTCGAGCGCTTCCTCTACGGAGGGCAGCGGGGTTCGCGCCTCGGGGAAGGTATTCATATAGCGGCTCGGCGTATAGCTCAGCCCAAAGAACGCGGCAACCGCCTGCGCCGCCTTGGGGAAACACGCAAAGAGCAGCACGAGCGCGGCAATGCTGGCCGTACGCGCATTGCAACCCTGCGGCCTGCGCGCTTAGGCGCGCCGGCGCGAAGGACGCGCCTGCGAATGCGGCGGAAATCCGCATCGCGTATGGGGAGCGAATCGAAGGAGGCGAGCAGCGCGTCCGTCTGCTCAACGGTGAGGGAATCGAAGAGTTCGCTGCGACTATTCCGCATAAAAACTGCCCCCTTTCTCAAGCGATCTGAGTTTTTGCAGCGCGCGGCGCAGGCGCTGGTCCACGGTGTTTTCCTTGAGCTTTACCAGCGCCGCGATTTCTTTTGTTCGCATGCCAAAGTAGAAACGGCAGGTTAGTATTGTGCTGTCCGGTTCGCCGAGCGCGAGAATCTGCTCAACCAAAGCACCGCTTTCAATATGCGTTAGCGCCGTTAGCTCTGTTTGCTCACGTGCTGCGGTAAAATCGTCCAGCGGGACGGCCGCGTTTTTTTCGCGCTCCTTAAGCCGGTCTATCGCGAGATT
>CAYVAO010000353.1:0-892 GCA_964448895.1 uncultured Christensenella sp. | reverse complement strand
AAAGATACGCCTTGACCGAGCCTTTGGAAAAGTCCAGCGAGGCGCGGCCGCGATAGACGGCGAGAAATGCGTCGTTTACGATTTCCTCAACCTCCTCGCGTGCGTTATGCCCCAATACGGCGTATGCCGCATGGTACACAAGCCCGGTATACTCGCTCAGCATGCTCGCGAGCGCCCGCTCCGGGTCGCGCCTGAGCTGCCGGGTGATAGCATCCATGCCGGAACCTCCTTGTGTAATTGATCTGTGAGTACTCGCTGGATAAATCTATTGTAGCGGCAAAAATCTGACAAAAGAAGCAAAAATAAATCGTTGAGCAGCGGAAGATTGCGGTTAGAACAAGCAGAATTTTTGCGATCTGTTTTTTTCGCATAGATCTGACAAAAAGTGACAGGGATATACATTTTGGTTCGTTGTGACGACGCGGTTCACGATCTATGATAAAGGAGGTATACAGGGGTTATCAGTGGGAAGGTATCGCTCTGTAGAATATTGAATTGAGGATAGTGGGATGGAACAGGAAAAAAATAATGATGAGAAGAAGTCAACAATCAGCACTGCGGTTTGTTCGGTAATTATTGCATTATTGGCAACAGTCGGGGGTGCGTTTGAGCTGATTGAAAACAATCGGCTATTGAGCTATATCATAATCGCAATTGGGGCTGTTCTGTTTATTGCCCTTTTGAGTATCTGTTTTTCGAATAAAGACAAAGAAGAGTCTGAGAAGAAGTACAGAACGATAAAAAATGCTTGTTTGTTCGTTTCCGGCTTGTTTCTTGCATCCGCCATTCTATGTCAAATCTATCATGCAATTGACCCTGACGGCAATGATGTAAGCGGTTGGTTGATTGGATGCGCATGTGGTGTAACAGCGACGCCGGAGCCGACCCCCAT
>CAYVAO010000352.1:2535-2884 GCA_964448895.1 uncultured Christensenella sp. | reverse complement strand
GGGGTCATCCCGGCGGTTCCGGCGGCTCCGGCGGCGGCGCTTCGACTTATTTATCAGGTACCGCAGGCGCAGGTGGTTCGGATGGTAACGACGGCGGCGCTTATGGCGGGGTTGCGGGCGGAACCGGTCAGCACACAACGACCAGAGAATTTGGAGACGCCAGCGCAACGCTGTATTCGGGCGGCGGCGGTGGCGGCGCATATACGAGCTCTAACCCGGGATCCGGAGGAGACGGCGGCGGTGGCCGAGGCGGCTATAACTCATCCCAATACGGCGCTATTGGCGGCACCAGCAACCTCGGCGGCGGGGGTGGAGGCGGCGGCGCGGAGGCCCCCGCGCGCGCGGCGGG
>CAYVAO010000352.1:556-2525 GCA_964448895.1 uncultured Christensenella sp. | reverse complement strand
GCTAGTTGGAGAAGTCGGCGTAGTCTACAACATTATTTGGCTTTGCGACTCATACTGTAGTGATTTTTCAAATGCGGTCTGCGTGCTTGATCGACCTGTTATCATCGGGGATTGCTATGTCGACGGCGTGTTCACGCGCGACGGCGTTCCCGTTCTCACCAGTGAGGAGCAGGCAGCAGAAGCGTAAGCGACAAACGAAGTATACGAATAAAATGCGGCAAACGAAGAGGACGGCGGATATCCGCCGTCCTCGCGTTAACGAGAAATGGAGTTTGGATTTCGTCAGGGCTCCGAATCAATCACAAGTATCGTCGAATTCGTAGTCCTTGCCGGGCAGAATGGCATTGACGATGATACCAACGATAGCAGCGGTTGCCAGGCCGGAGAAGCTCAGAGAGCCGATTTTGACCGAACCCCAAACGAGCTCTGCCGAGTTGGAACCCATCGCAGAACTGGTTTGAATACCAAGTCCGGTGACCAGAATCAGCGCTGCGACCAGAACGTTGCGCATGTTCTTGAAGTCAACTTTGTTTTCCACGATCGTGCGGACACCGGTTGCGGTGATCATGCCGTAAAGCACGATGGAGATACCGCCGATGATGGCTGCCGGAATCGTGTTGACAAACGCTTCAAAGATGCTGACAAACGAGAAGATGATCGCAAAGCAAGCAGCAATGAACATAACCTTCGGATCGTAGACTCTCGTGAGCGCGACAACGCCGGTGTTCTCGGAGTATGTCGTGTTCGCGGGGCCGCCCAGCATACCGGCAATGGAGGTTCCAATGCCGTCGCCCAGGAGGGTACGGGTCAGACCCGGATCGGCGATGAAGTTTTTGCCGCAGGTCGCGCCGATGGCGCAGATGTCTCCGATGTGCTCAACAAGGGCTGCGATCGCAACCACGATGAACGTCAACATCGTGCTGAAATCAAATTTCGGGAGGAAGAACGGCGGCACAGAGATCACATCCGAAATGCTGTTTACTTTCAGTCCGGAGAAATCCACCCACTGCGGGCCAAACGCCGTTACGATGCTGGCGACGATGTAAGCGCCGAAAATGCCGATGAGGACGGGCAGGATCTTGATCATGCCTTTGCCCCACATATTGACGGCGATGACGATGCAGATCGTCAGGATTGCGAGCCACCAGTTGTTCGCCGCCTGGTTAAACGCGAAGTAGGACAGTCCAAGACCGATGAGCATGATGATAGGTCCAGTGACAACCGGCGGGAAGAGTCTCATGATCCGCTTTGCGCCAAAGACGGCAAAGAGCACCGCAAAGATGACGTAGGTCAAGCCGGCTGCAACGATACCACCCGTTGCATACGGCATACCCAGCGTGCCGGCTGCCCCGAGGATTGCGCCAATAAACGCAAACGAGGAACCGAGGAACACGGGGACCTTCTTCTTCGTAATGAAGAAGAACCAAATTGTAGCGATACCAGCGCAGAACAAGGTGACAGAGATGGACATGCCGCAAATGATAGGAACGAGGACAGTGGCTCCAAACATTGCAAATACGTGCTGGAGGCCAAGAACGACCATTTTGCCGGTTCCCAGCTCCTTAAAGCCATCGTAAATGCCTTCGACTTTCTTTTCCATTGAATTACCTCCTAATTTTAAAATGATTAGGTCTCCATTTCTCTTTATTATCAAGAGCCCCCGCTCTGGATAACCACGGTTGGAATGGCGAGAATTCGCAGGTTGATTTTGTGCAGGCTTCGCTTCTTATCTCAAAAGCTTATTATACTCATTCTTGCCGAAATCGCAGAAATAAGCAAGATTTTTCTTTGCGTATAACGCTGAAACGCCCTTCATGCAGATGCATCGTTTGACGAGTAAAAATCTCTGTCGAACGATAAGCTTGATGCTGGAACGCGAGCATTTGAATAGTAGTGGATTCGCCAACTTGAATCATCCAATTTTCCGCCTTGGCTATCCTACTATATTCATTCGCCGGAATCAAGCTGA
>CAYVAO010000352.1:0-546 GCA_964448895.1 uncultured Christensenella sp. | reverse complement strand
AAATATATGATTCCAGTATTTTGTATATACATATCCAATAGATTCTAAGCTGAAATCGCAATTTTCGCCGCGCAGGAGCGGGACACGATGGAAGGAAGCGTCACGTTACGAATATGAATTTGTTTTTGCAAAAAGTAGTTTAATTGTTCCAAATCTTTATCCGAAAACAATAGCGAAGGGTCTTTTACGATCGAAAGATAAGTATTGAGAGAATTGTATGTTTGATTGGTGATTGCGTTGTATTTATCCTTTGAAAAGTTGCCGTTGCTGGCCTGCGACTGTATCGAATCCCGCAAGAAAAACAGGTCTCGCATGGTGTCGATGACTGAATCGTCAATGGTTTTACGAAGCGCCGCGCGAATAGGCGCCGGCTGTTGCTCCAGCGGGCGAATACGATTCCATCCACCGTCGAGCTTTTCGACGCTTATGCCGGACGTAATGTTCTTATCATCGAGCAGGCGATCCGCAAGCTCGCAATACGTTGTCGCAAACTGATCGCACAAAGGGTGCATCTTTCGACCCTTGAGCACCGACACCCCGTAAAAC
>CAYVAO010000351.1:0-2927 GCA_964448895.1 uncultured Christensenella sp. | reverse complement strand
AAAATCGAATCAAAGAATTTCGAATTAAGGGCTATTTTGCAAGAGCAGGTGTAGGGGCGGATATCATCCGCCCGCACGACCCAAGCCAAATGAAAAGCTGTCCGAGAAAGAAAGCATCTTTCCGAACAGCCTTAAGAAATATCTTGCGATTCTGTTTCTAGTCGTTATCCAGCGACCGGATCAACGTCTGCGCGACGAGGCGGCGCGTTTGCCGCGCGTCCATCGCGAGCTTTTCAATATAACGGTGCGCGGTGGCTTCATCCATGCCTCTGCGCTCAATCAGCATCCACTTCGCGCGGTTGACGAGGCGAATCTCTTCCATCTTTTCTTCCAGCGTCGCGGTCTTTTGCTCCAGATCCGCGAGTTTAAAGCGCGTCGCGCTCATCATGGAGGAGGCTTGCCGCAGCTGCGCCGCCGTGCAGGGTTTGCTGAGCGTCAATACGCCCGCGTCTTCCACCTGCTCGTTGACCTGATCGTAACTGTCTCCGGGCACGATCAGCGCCACACAGCAATTCCGGCTGCTGGAAAGATCGAGCGCTAGCTGCGCGCCGGTTTCATCCGGCAGAGGCGTGTTGATGAACACCAGCGAATACGGCGCGTCCAGCATCATTCTGCGCGCCTCGGCGGCGGAGCCGCGCGTAGCCACGGGCGAGTAGCGCGTGGAAGAAAACACCTCCGCGAGAGTCGCGCGGGAGCGTTCCGATCCGGACACGATCAATACGCTATTCAGCTTTGCGCCGGTATATGGCAAACGCAAGTCTCCTTTGATGTTCTCTCTTACAATTTGTTCAGGTGTTTACTGGCGAATGCAATTCTTGGCTATTCCAGCTCCGCGGTATAGGACTCGATGATGCACGCGGGCAGCACGGAGTGCACAAATTCGCTCTCCTTGGCGATTTTAGCCGCCTCCGCGCGTGTGCGCGGCAGCTGCCGGAGCTTTTCCGTAATCGACGCGTCCGCCGTGAAGAGGTTTACGTTGGTGGCCGGCGGAGCGACGAGGTTTCTGCGGATGCCGTCCGCGCCCGCTGCGAGAATCAGCGCAAAGGACAGATACGGATTTCCCGCGGGATCGGGTGAGCGCAGCTCCAGTCGCTCATATTCACCCTTTGCGGCGGGGATACGGATCAATTGCGAGCGGTTTTCCGGCGACCAGGTGACAAAGCGCGGGGCCTTGTGCTCACCCAAGCGCGCGTAGCTCGCGTCCACGGGATTGAGAAACGCGGTGATCTCGCAGATGTGCTCCATCAATCCCGCCATAAACGCGTTTCGCGCGTCTTCCGTACGCGGGTTTCCCAGCGAGAGGTTGATGTGCATACCGTTTCCGCTCTCCTGCGGCAGCGGCTTTGGCGAAAAATCCGCCCAGAGCCCGTTGCGCATGGCGACCGTGCGCACCACGGAGGGGAAGGTGATCGCGTTGTCGGCGGCGCTCAGCGCGTCGCCATAGCGAAAATCGATCTCGTTTTGTCCCGGGCCGTCTTCGTGATGCGAGCTCTCCGCGCGGATGCCCATCTCGCAGAGCGTCAGGCAGATTTCGCGGCGGACGTTCTCGCCGCGATCCAGCGGCGCAATGTCCATATACTTTGCGTTGTCGTAGGGGATATTCGGCGCGTTTCCGTCCGCATCCAGCCGGAAGAGATAAAACTCAAACTCGGTGCCGAAGTTGACGCTTACGCCCTCGCGCTGCGCGTCTGCGATCGTCTTTTTTAAAATGTTGCGCGTATCCTGCGGAAACAGGGTTCCGTCGGAACTGCGAATATCGGCAAAGAGACGCACCACGCGCCCGTGGCTTGGCCGCCAGGGCAGCACGGTGAGCGTCTCGCTGTCCGGAAAGAGCAGCAAATCCGAGTGCGCCTCGTCTCCGAAACCGCGTATGGCGGAGGCGTCGATCGAGATCCCGTCCGAAAACGCGCGGGAAAGCTCCTCCGGCATGATAGAGATATTCTTCGGCACGCCGAACACATCACAAAACGCAAGGCGAATGAACTTCACATCCTCCGCTGCGCAATAGTCGGCAATCTCTTGTGCGGTGTACATCATTTCCGCGCACATCCTCTCCTATAATAAATAGAACAAACGAACCGCTTCTCGCGGTCAAGGTTTTGCGCCCGGCGGCTCTCTGCGCGGGCTCGTCTACCGTCAATCTGTGCGTCCATTCATTTCAGTTTAGCACAACAACCGCTCAATTCCGAGTGAATTTTGAAGGAATACGCAGGTTCATGCGCTTTTTCTGTCAATTCTCCGAGCGCTGTTTTTTGCAAAAAGCGCCCAAGCCCGGGCAAAAATCTTTCCCGGTCCGAACGCCTTTGTTCCTGCGCGTATACATAATATAGGATTTTCTGTCAAGAATATCGTGAATGATATATACTTTCAAACTGCAAAAAAGGAGGCATTCAATATTTTTTGGTTGTTGTGTGCAGAATAGACGTCGTTTTACGCAATATTTAGCAGGAAATCCTGCAAAATTTTTAGGTTGACAAGCGAAATCCTGCGCTGTATACTATCCGCATATTATTTTAACGGCAAAGGCGCCGCGGAAATACCGCTGTGTCGTTGCCGCTTTTTATAAGGTAACAACGCAAGAAAAACGGCAAACAGCGCGAAAGTAAGCGGTATTTCGGGAAGATCTGAGCCGGGAGCGATCTAAATTTGATCATCTAGGGTATAGGAAAGGGTATAGGAGGAGAATTGACCATGAGTACGGTTTCGGAATCATTTGGCAGTAAGGTGTTCAACGATGCGGTCATGAAGGCGCGTCTACCCAAGGACACGTACAAGGCGATGCAGACCGCGATTCGCGAGGGCAAGAGACTGGATCTCTCCGTTGCGAATGTGGTTGCCAACGCCATGAAGGACTGGGCGATCGAGAAAGGCGCAACGCACTATACGAATTGGTTCCAGCCGCTGACCGGTCTCACGCCCGAGAAGCC
>CAYVAO010000350.1:0-2937 GCA_964448895.1 uncultured Christensenella sp. | reverse complement strand
TTATCCGCCATTACATCCGCTTTTTAGGAGCAGTCCGTAGTTTTAGGCCCCTTGATTCGGTTTAAATATAGATTTTCTGGTGCGTGTGTAGGGGCGAATACTATTCGCCCGCGCCTCCCAAGCGTTCCATATATAAGGGGTTGTCCATTTCTGGACAACCCCTTTTTTACGTGATCGTTTGTTTCTACAGATGCGTAAAATCGTTAAGAATCTTTCCGCAAGTTTTTCAGCATGTGCGATGCAAAATCGTCTATGCGCTCCATGATCCCCTCGGCCTGCATCGCCTCGCCGGGGTTGTTTGCGGTCTGCATCAGGCAAAAACGCGGCGGCAGCGCAAACGTTTTATTCAGGCAAAGCGCGCCGAGCACCTGCTGGGCGATGATCTCGCTGCCGCTGTAGCCGGAGACGATGACCGCGTAAAGCTGCTTTTCGTAGAGCGAATTGTAGACCAGCATGCTCGTGAGTCGATTGATGAACGCGAGGATATTCGCGCTCACGCTGTCGTTGTAGTTCGGGCAAAGCAATAGCAGCGCGTCGCACTCGTTGATCGCGGGATACACGTCGTTGGTGATCACGCCGCCGTAAAAACAACTGTTTTGCCGCGCAAAGTGCGCGCAGGTTTTGTAAGAGCAACCGCGGCAATCGAAAATCGCACCGTTTTGCAGCGAAATCTCGCGGATATCGCAGGATGGCAGCAATCGCTCCACGATCTTTGTTCCGATTTGCAGGGTGTTGGATGTCGCGCGGTCGCTCGCATGCAGCAGCAGAACGCTTGGTCGCTCTTTCGTCTGCCAGGAAAACTCCATCAGGCGAACGACCAGTTCCCGCGCGGCTTGGCGATAGGCCTGCGCAAGGGAAACACCGCGCCTGAGCGACTGGATATTCCAATTGTCAAGCGAACCCGTCGCCTCGACGAGCGGCTTGCCGGGAAAGCGGCAGCCCGCAAGGTTTGCCGCGAGGGCCAGCATATCCGCCGTTTGCTTGGTGTAGAGTTCGCCCGCGCCGTCGATGATGATTGCGCCCGTCGCGCCCTCCATCACGTCCGGATTTTGACGTAGGCTCGCAATCAGCGAGATCACCTCGAGATCCAGCCCGTGATCGCTTAAACTCAGCGCAAACAATACGCGATTGCCCGCAAGGCGCGGCAAAGCGGCAGAGCAGTCCACGCGCTCGTGCTCCACGCCCGCCAGCGCAACGGACAGCGTCTCTCTCAGGCGCTCGTTGTCCCTGTTTTGTACAACGATCAATCCGCCCATGTTTCGTTAAACTCCTCCAGTTTCCGGTAGCTTTCCGAGATTCGTTCCGCGAGCTCCGGGTTTAGCGTTTCGCGGCGGATTTCCGGCCCGTGCGCGCCTCTTTTGGCGCGGCAGCCGAAATAGACCCCGCCCAGCGGCACCGCGGAATCGTGCCACTCACCCCGCATCGCGCGGAGCACGGAGACCGCCGCCGAGGAAAGCCCCGGCGCGAGATACGGCTTATACCCCAGCGAGCGCACAAACAAATTCGCCGTTTCGGCTTTGTGCGTCAGCGTTCGGGAAAGCGCGGCATCATAATCTTCATTTGGCGCGTTTGCGATGACAAGTCCGTTTCCGTGCGGGCCGTAAACGCGAAGCGATTCGAGTGAAACACCCTCGCCATTCGCATAATACTCCGCCCGCGCGTGCATCACGCCGAGGCCGAAGCCGCGCACCTGCTCCGGCAGGAGTCCGTTCCAATCAAACTCACCCTGCTCATTTTGGTTGCTCATCAAAAACACCGCGCGGCTAAGCTGATCCACCGGATCGGAGATTTGGCAAAACAGGCCGACAAATCCGCTCTCCCGCGCGCGCTTTGCATAGGCGCGCAAGAGCTCGCGATTGGCTTCGTATTGCATCATGCGCACGTCCAGGCCTTTTTCCGCGCCGACTTCCGGCACCGCGCGCGCCGCGGTAAAGAGCAGCGCGTCGCAGTCAAACAGATCGTTTTCATGTACGATGCGAACGATCGGTAGCGGCTCGCTATCCCGAACAGGCAGCACCTGATTGAGCTCCGCCTCGTAGCGCAAGCACTGATTCTCGTCCCGATCATAGAGACCAATAACGCTCAGATCGGTGCCGAGCAGCTTGAGTCCCAGCGCGGTCGTGCCGCCGACGTTGCCCAGCCCCGCGAGGTTGAAGCGCAAGCCCGCTTTTATGCGCGCAAAATACGCGGTCAGCACGGCAAACCAGCGCGAAAACGCGGTGTTGACCACGCTTGCGCCGTGCTCCCGCACCCAATACTCCAGCTCGTCTGTTTGTGCTTCTTCCCGAGGCGGAAGCAGCAAACCGATTCCCTCCGGCTCGTCCAGCTCCGAAAGCGATTGAATCGCAAACATGCCGCGGTTTTTCAGCGGGTCACGCTCCACAAGAAACACGAGCGGATCAAACGCTTTCTCGACCGGAACCGCCTTTTGCGGCAGTTTTCCGCCGCGCGGACAGAGGCAAAAATCTTCATAGCGATAATATTGCGCCATATCACACATCCTCCGCGTTTGAAATGCGCCGCATCTGGCGGATATCGTCCTTGAGATAGGCGGAAGCCACCACGTTGAGATCGTATTGCATATGCGCGCCTTTATCCGGCAAAAGCGGACGCACCAGCGCCTCGCCGAGCCTTCTTAGCGTTAAGCCCGTTCCCTGGAGCTTGAGGTAGCGCTCCTCCAGCACGGTCAAAATCTTGAGCGTGTTGGCAAGCGCCACGCGTGAATATTGCCGAACCGCGGGCGGCGGCGCACCATGCATATATTTCGGATACTGGTACGGCAGGATGAGGTTGATGCTCGGCCAGTTTCGTCCCAGGATATTTTCTTGATTGAATTCAATCGTATCGCGTAAAAGTAGTTTGGGACTGTTTTCAGGAAGGTGGAATTTGGCTTCGCCGCGGCCATCGCCGGGCTTGACTCCGACTTCGGCGGCGCGG
>CAYVAO010000349.1:0-2939 GCA_964448895.1 uncultured Christensenella sp. | reverse complement strand
TTCATAACGCGATAAATATGCGCTTCGTACGGCTGCAGCCCGGCGCCCTGTGCCATGTAGTTGGAGTAGACGAGTTCCATCTTCCCCTTCGTGTTCGGCTGCTTGACGGGACGTTCACACAGGTTGACTTCGATATAGAACCGCTCCTTGCCATCGTCGCGATAATAGCAGAACACATCCTCCTTCGCGCTCTCCAGCGGCTCAAACGAGCCGTAGACCAGCGCTGGGTGGTCTTTTCGAAGCTGGATCAATGTCATATACGTGTGCAGGACAGAGGTCTCCTCCGCAAGTTGATCGGCAACGTTGCATGTATCCTTGTCGCCTAGCCGAATCCACGGCTCGTGTTCCGAAAAGCCCGCATATGTTTCGTTTGTCCATTGCATCGGCGTGCGGCTGTGATCCCGCGTGCCGCAGAGGACAGTGTGCCAGGCTTGCTCCGGTGTCTTTCCGCAGGCGATCAGATCGTTGTACTTGTTGATGCTCTCTATGTCGCGCAGTTCCGACATATCCTGAAAATCAACATTGACCGCGCCGAGCTCCTGCCCCTGATACAGAAACACGGTACCGCGCGCGGTAAGGAGCACAACCGCGATCAGCTTTGCAATGATATCGCGATACTCCTCATTCGGATTGATCTTGCTGACCATACGGGGATTGTCATGGTTTTCCACGAAGATGCTCGGCCAGGCGTAATCCGCATAATCGCTCTCCAAACGGCAGAAGCACTTCTTCAGATGATTGAGGTTATAGCGATAATCGTCAAACCGCGTCTTGCCGAGGTTTTCCAGATGGTCAAAGCTGAATACGGTGTTGAGCTCTTGACGCTCGTCCGCGGTCAGCAGCTTGTTCATCTCAGGTCCGGTGCCCGGCGTTTCGCCGACGGTGAACGCGTCGCCAAAGGCGCGAGAGCGCAGCTCATGCAGATACTCATGCAGTCGTTTGCCATAGAAATAGTGCTCGATTCCGCTGAACTGCAACAGCGCGCCCAGCGTTTCGCTGCCGTCCTCCAACGAGGTTTTGCTGATATAGTTGATTACGTCTAATCGAAATCCATCGACCCCTTTTTCACGCCAGAAATCGATGATGTCGCAAACCTCGTTTCGTACTTTAGGATTCTCCCAGTTCAGGTCGGGCTGCTTTTTCGAAAACAGATGCAGGTATTCCTCGTCCCGCGTGTCCACCTTTTCCCACGCCGGGCCGGAGAAGAAGCTATGCCAGTTGTTCGGATGAGTGCCGTTTTTCGGCTTGCGCCAGATGTAGTAGTCCCCGTGTTCGCCTTGCGGATTCTTCGCGGAGTCGATAAACCACTCGTGCTCGTCGGACGTGTGGTTTACGACAAGATCGAGTATGAGCTTCATCCCGCGCGAGTGCATCTCGCGAATGAGCTCTTCCGCATCCGCCATCGTGCCAAACTCGGTCATGATCGCGCGGTAATCACGCACGTCATAGCCGTTGTCGTCATTGGGTGAATCGAAGATGGGAGACAGCCAAATCGCATCCACACCAAGCTGCTTGAGATAGTCCAACCGCCGGATGATGCCTTTGAGGTCGCCTACGCCGTCTCCGTTTCCGTCCTGAAACGAGCGCGGATAGATCTGGTATACCACCGCCTCTTTCCACCAGTAGTGCGTATTGGATTTCGTCAGTGGTTTCGTGATCGCTTCGTGATTGAATAGATCGATCATAGTGTCGATCACGTACTCCGCGTCCGGCATGGCTTTGCCCGCAAACTTCGGCAGCGCGGAAAGTTTGAGCGACTTGACGATCGGGTTTAATATCACTTTTTCGTTGACGCCCGCATATTGCACGAGCTGCGCCAGCACATCCCGCGCGATCGGGTTATTGAGCAGTTCGCCAACCTTAGTCTCTCTTGTAATCATGTATGGATCCTCCATCACGCGGACAATGCCGCGATATCAATCTTGCGTCCTTTTTAGACACCATTATGTTTATTGTACTGCGCTATGGATTTGTTTGTCCACGCATTCAAGGTGAAATATTTCTCGATTGTTGTGTCAATTTCATTTGCAATGATTCGAAAATCGATCTCTCATTTGCAAAAATATTCTTTTTGTTTTTGCAACGTTTTCATTTCCTCAATGGTGTTTATCATAGAAAGAAACATATAAGCTTCATTGAGCCGATCATCAGAAAGGAACCAACAAATATGAAAAAGCTGATTGCAATCATCCTATGCGGATTGACCGTATATTCTCTCGCAGCTTGCACAGGCAAGCCCGCCACCGGCGGAAACGCGGAAATTCCCAATCCCTTTGTGGATTGCGCCACGCTCGCCGACGCCGCAAAGCTGACCGGGTTTGACATCACCGTTCCCGATTCGATCGACGGATATGACACCCGCGCCATTCAGGTGATGGATAACAAGATGACTCAGATCATCTATACCAAAGCAGATAAGAATCTCCTGATTCGCAAGCAAGCCGGCTCCGACGATATCAGCGGTGATTATTCCCAGTATACCGAAACAAACACGGCAGCTCTTGGCAGTATTCAAGTCACAATGAAAGGTGAAGACGGAATGGTCAGCGTAGCGATCTGGACGGACGGCGGATACACGTATGCCGTCAACGCGCAGGACATTCCCATGGATGTCGATGCCATCACCGCGCTCGTCGGAACCGTTCAGTAATCGATCCAATCAATTTGTTCCAGATTTTTACTTTGCAATAAACAAAAAAGCGAACGATGAAAATCGTTCGCCTTTTTATTGAAAACGTAATTACTCGCCTACGGCGACCTCGTAAACGCTGACCTGCTTCTTGCCAAGGTGCTTGGTCTCAAAGCGCACAACGCCGTCGACGGTAGCAAAGAGCGTATCGTCTTTGCCGATGCCAACGTTGGTGCCGGGATGAATGTGTGTGCCCCGCTGACGCACGAGGATGTTGCCCGCAAGCACGAATTGACCATCCGCGCGCTTC
>CAYVAO010000348.1:0-2948 GCA_964448895.1 uncultured Christensenella sp. | reverse complement strand
GCGGGTCAGGCAAGACGGCCAGTTACGGGTATGACGGCGACGGCAAGCGCATCTCCTGCCTGCTCCAGCAGCGTCGGGGTATGCTTAAGCGTTCCGTCGGGTTCCTTGCGCGCGCCGGAGAAGAGATAGTCCCAAACCATCTCCGCGTCGTCAAACGTCTGCCCGTGGTCTCGATTTTTCACGTCCATCAGCATCACGTTGGCTTTGCTTCCGCGATAGAACGCAAAGTTTTTCGCCCCGCGAATACTGATCTTTGGCAGCACGTTTGCGTCGTTGATGATCTTCCAATACTCGAGATTCTTTCGCACCACCGTGCGGTCGTCGAGTCCGTAATGGAACGGCGTTCTGTCGTGCTCCAAGCGGGACTGCCAGATATCCATCGCTCCACCCTTGTTGATCACGCTTCCGTCGGGAGCGAACATCAGAAGAGGATTCGTGGGACAGCCGGAGCCTGCGGTCGCGGCAAAGTGCGCGCCGCAGAAGCGCGCCACCTGGCTTGTCATGCAGTCTCCCATCGACATGCCCTGCATGAACACGCGGCCTTCGTCGATGTTGTAGCGCTGTTTCATGCGGTTGAGCAGCGCGAGGACAAGCTTCACGTCGTGATACTCCTCACCCGTGCCCGTGGGCTTGTTGAGTGAAGGAATCCCTTCCGGCATCGGCTGCGAGAGCTCGTCGATGGTGTTCGGGTCGCACTCGATCATCCACATGCGCTTGTCGTGCGCATTTGGGAATACGCAGATGAACCCTTCGCGATCCGCCACATGCGTCCACGAGGTGTAGATGCACTGTCCCCAGCCTGTCATGAGCCCGCCGTGCATGGAGAACACGAGCGGCGTTTTCTTTGCCGGATCGTAGCTTTCCGGCACGTATTCAAACCAGGTGTCAGCGAGTCCATCATCCGTGATGCTCTCGTGAAATTCCTTCAGATTCTTCGGGTAAACCTGCGAGTTGTTGCCGTTTTCGTTGACGACCATGCGGCTATGCTTGATGGCTTCCGGCAGATAGTCGCGGTTTTCGTCGTTCGGCTCACCCACAAGTAGGGTAATCTTGCTCATTCGTTGCATCCTCTCTGTTCCGGTTTGCGGGGTTGCGTGCTCCTGCGCTCGATATACTCAACCGGAAGCACGAGTTGCTCCGGCACACGTTCGCCGTTGATGCGGCGGATGAGCAGCTCCACCGCGCGTGCACCCATCTCGCGAATCGGCTGAGCTATGGTGGAAAACGCGAACAGCCGCGAGATGTCGAGTCCATCGAATCCGACCAGCGGCAGGCGCAGATGGCTCAACGCCGTGTCCTGCAAGACCATGTGCAGGTATCCCGCGGCGATCATATCCCCCAGTGCGAATACGCCGTCGATCGAGTGTTCGCCCGTCAAAACCGATTTGATCCGCTCCGTCTCCGCCTCGCCAAAGCCCGCGTCGCGCAGCACGATCAGCTGCGCGGACATGTTTAGCCGCGAGCAAGCGTCCAGAAACCCGCGCTGACGCTGATACATCGCCATGTATTCCGGCACCTCGGTGGTCAAAATCAGCGGATGACGGCAACCCGCGCGGAGAAGTGCCTCCGCCGCCAGCACGCCGCCGCTGTAGTTGTCGGCGGTGACGGAGGGAACGCCCGGCATCTCACGGTCGATGCTGATGATCGGAAACTCGCTGTCCGTATAGAGCGAAGCATCGCCAAGTCTGCTGCACAAGAGGATTCCGTCCACCTTGTTCGCTTTGAGCAGCGCCACCATCTCCAGCTCTTTTGCGGCGTCGTGCGCGGACTGGCAGAGCAGGAGCTTGTAGCCGAATCTGCTGCAAGCCTGCTCCACCGCGTCCGTTAGTCTGCTAAAAAACGCGTAATCCACCACGGGCACCACGAGGCCGATCATGCTGCTCTTTTTACTTTGCAGCGCGCGCGCCGTGGGGTCCGGCTGATAGCCGAGCGTATCGATTGCCTGCCGCACCGCGCGTTGCGTCCGCTCGCTGAGGATATCGCGCTGGTTCATGTAGCGCGATACCGTGGCGGTTGAAACGCCCGCGTGTTTTGCGACATCCTTGATGGTGATCACACTTTCGCCTCCGTGTGTCTCGTGCTGTTACGCTCTTTTACGCTGATTGCTCAACGCGTTAGTCTTCGATCACCGAGAAATCACTTGGCATGGCGCGACCTTTGAGCAAATCCTTGATCAAGTCCGCCATAAACATCGAAAGCTCGGCAAAGTGGTCGGTGACATACACCACGTCGTTGCAGACCGAAACCTGCAGGTTCATGATATAGCGGCAGAACCACTCCACACCGACGAGCAGCTCGCCGTCTCTGTGCAGCGCCTCACAATACATGCTGCGTACATCGCCGTCGATCACACAGCCGATGCTGCCGCGCGCAAACTGGAGCGTTCTTCCGTCCTTGAGCTTGACCACCGCCGTAAGCGTGTCCGCGCTCGGCTCGTACGATGCCCCGAACACCTCGCACAGGAACGACAGCGGTACGCAGGTGTATTCGCCGCGCACTTTCTCGCCGCCGTTGAGGCCGTGGTACTTGAGTTTCTGCCAGCGCACGGCTTTCGTGCTCATCGAACAAACGCGATTGCCAAACCACGCCTTGTCGAGATCGGGACTCACCGCAAGCGCGAACGCGTCGCCTTTGCGCGGGAGGATGGTTTCGGTGTGCGTGATGCTGCCGTCCGCTTCGCGCCGCGTACCGGAGAAGAAATAGTCCCAGTAGAGGAACGCTTCATCCAGCGTCTGGCCGTGGTCGCGGTTCTTGATGTCGAGATAGACGAGATCCGCTTTTTTGCCGCGATAGAAGGCGAAATTATCTTCACCCACGATGCTGATCTCCGGCACGGGATCGCATTCGTTGAGCTTCATCCAGTAAAAGCGGTTGTACTTGTTGGTGGTAAATTCGCTGTAGTTTTTGCCCGGGGGCGTACCGTTGAGCTCCGGACGGGAATGCCAGAC